>NZ_JBHJUK010000125.1:0-26994 GCF_042266225.1 Kitasatospora sp. NPDC056181 | reverse complement strand
CCGTCACAACAGGGGGAGGAACCCATGGGAATCTTCACGCTGGAACGCGACCACCGCGAGGGGCACGAGGCGGAGGACGTGCTGGCCCGCGCCCGCGGCCTGGTCGACCCGGTGATGCGCGCCGCCGTCGACTCGTTGCCCGGCTCGATGCGCAAGGTGGCCGGCTACCACCTCGGCTGGTGGGAGGCGGACGGCACACCGGTGACCGCGCCCTCCGGCAAGGCCATCAGACCGGCGATGGTGCTGGCCGCCACCCAGGCCCTCGGGGGCACCCCGGCCGCGGCCACCGCCGCCGCGGCCGCCGTCGAGCTGGTCCACAACTTCACCCTGCTCCATGACGACGTCATCGACCGTGACGAGACCAGGCGCCACCGCCCCACGGCCTGGCGGGTGTTCGGCACCACCGAGGCCATCCTCGTGGGGGACGCACTACACTCGCTGGCCCTGCGGCTGCTCGCCGAGGACACCCACCCGGCCGCCCAGGGCGCCATCCGCCGGCTGACCGACTGCGTGGTCGAGCTCTGCGAGGGCCAGCAGATCGACTGCGCCTTCGAGCAGCGCAGTGACGTTTCGCTCACCGAGTGCCTGGCGATGGCGGAGGCCAAGACGGGCGCACTGCTCGGTGCCGCCTGTGCGATGGGCGCGCAGTACGCGGGCGCCTCGGAGGAGGCCGCGCAGGCGATGGACGGCTTCGGCCGCGAGATCGGCCTGGCGTTCCAGCTGATCGACGACCTGATCGGGATCTGGGGCGACCCGGCCGTCACCGGCAAGCCGGTCGGGGCGGACTTGGTCGCGCGCAAGAAGTCGCTGCCGGTGGTGGCGGCGCTCGGCTCCGGCACCGCCGACGGGCACGTCCTTGCCGGGCTCTACGCGCTTGAACGCCCCCTCAGTCCGGAGGAGTTGAACCGCTGTGCGGCCGCCGTCGACGGGGCCGGCGGGCGCGGCTGGGCCCAGGGGGAGTCCTGTGAGCGGATGGCCACCGCGATGGCTCAGCTGGCCGTGGCGGTGCCCGAGCCGTCCGCCGCCGACGAGCTGCTCGCCCTCGCGGAGCTGGTCACCCGCCGCACGCACTGACACCGCGGGGCGGGCGGGGGCCGGTCGGTCCGGCTCCTGCCCGCCCACGCATGCCCCGAAGGGGCTGTGCCGGGGCCGGCGAGGGTTAACCGGCGTCGGTCGTTCCCAGCGCCGCGAGCAGGCGCTGCTCCTTCGCCGGGACGATCCCCTGGAGGTGGTGAGCGCCCTTGCGGCCCTTGAGGCCGTCGGCATTGGTGTCCTCGGCGGGCTCGCGCTGCTGGAGCCAGGCCCAGGTGTCGCGCGCGGTCTCGGCGAACGGTCGGCAGCGGAGCCCGGCCTCCTGCGCCCGGGTGGTGTCGGCGAGCCAGACGGCCGCCATCTCCGGTATGTCCGGTGCCCAGAGCGGGAGTTCCAGCCACGGCTGGACGCTGTCCGGGCCCTCGGCCAACAGTGGGCCGTCCTCCACCCAGACCAGCTCGGCGCGCGGTCGGCCGTCGGAGGGCTCGCCGACCACCTCCCGGCAGGTGGTCAGGAACTCCCCGAAGGTGATGTTCCCGGCCGGGGCGGTGGTGATGTAGCGCCCGGTGTGCCCGGCGGTCACCACCCCGATGCCGAAGGCGGCGAAGTCGCGGACGTCGATCACCTGCATCGCGCGCTGCGAGTCGCCCGGCGCCAGCACCGGGCCGCCGCGGGCCATCCGCTCCAGCCACCAGGGCAGGCGGCCGCCGTTCTCGTACGGGCCGATCAGCAGCCCGCTGTTGAGGATCAGCGTGCGTCCGGCGCCGAAGTGCTCCAGCACCGCGCGCTCGCAGCCGGCCTTCAGCGCATTGCTGAACGGCTGGTCGGCCGGCGTGTCGGCGGGGCAGGGGTGCAGCGGCGACTCCTCGTTCACCACCTGGCCCGGCCAGTCGGCAAAGGCGTGCACGGAGGAGACGAAGGTGTAGTGGTCGGCGTGCTCGCGCAGCAGCCGTGCGGAGATCACGGTCTGGGCGGGCTGCTGTGCCGAGGTGTCGACGACGGCGTCCCAGTGCCGCCCCTCGACCAGCCGCGCCAGGTCGTCGGCGGAGTCCCGCTCGCCCCGGACGACCTCGACCCCGGGGAGGTCGGCAGTGGAGCGACCGCGATTGAAGGTGGTCACCTCGTGCCCCCGGGCGAGGGCCTCGGAGGCGAAGGCCCGTCCGAGGAAGGACGAACCGCCAAGCAGGAGGATTCTCATACCGGCAAGGCTGCCTCCGTCCGGTCGTCCGCATGCGCCCGTTCGCTTCCAGCGGAGGCACCGGCCCGAGGCGGGCACCGGAGCCCGCCGGGGTGCTGATCCACCTTCCGGGGTGCTGATCCACCCGCCGGGGTGCTGATCCACCCGCCGAGGTGCTGATCCACCCGCCGGGGCGCTGATCCACCTGCCGAGGTGCTGATCCAATCGGGCCCGCATAGCATCCCCGTGTACTGATATGTCTGATTTGAGAACGATGCTCCGGCACTGGGGAGAGCGACAGCATGGTCAACCCGGCACTCGTGGATCCGGCCACCATCCGCGCGACCGCCGCCGAGGCATGGGTCCGCGGCTATCCGATCCTGCAGAACTACCGCACCATGTACGCGCAGGCCGTGGACGACGCGGACCCGAGGCACGTCGGGGGCTTCGGTGTCTTCCGGCACTATCCGCAGCCCTTCTCCCCGGCCAACACCGACGTCGTCACCCCCAACAACGACACCCCCTACTCATGGGCCTGGCTCGACCTGCGGGCCGAGCCGTGGGTGGTCTCCGTCCCCGCCGCGGACCGCTACTACGTCATCCCGCTGCACGAACTCGACACCGTGTACGCCGGGTTCATCGGCACCCGGGCCACCGGGCAGGAAGCCGGCGACTACCTCGTGGCGGGCCCCGACTGGCAGGGCGAGGCACCCGAGGGGATCAAGGGCGTCATCCGCACCGCCACCCGGCTGATCGGCATCGTCGGCCGCACCTACCTCGCCGGGACCTCACCCGAGGCCGTGGAGGAGCTGGAGCGGATCCAGCGGCAGTACCGGCTGCGCCCGCTGCACGAGTACGCCGGCACCCCGGCGCCGCCGCCGGCCCCGAACCCGGTCTGGCCGGTCTGGCGCGAGGAGGTGATGGACTCCATCGAGTTCCTCAGCTTCCTCGACTTCCTGCTCGGGTTCTTCCCGGCCCTGCCGGCCGAGGCCGACCTGCGCGGGCGCCTCACCGACCTCGGCGTCGACGGCCGCGGCGAGTTCGAGCCCGCCGCCCTGCCGTTGGAGGTCCGCGCCGAGATCGAGCGCGGCATCGCCGACGGCCGCGCCGAGCTCGACCGCGCCGCCCGCGAGACCTCCGGCTCCACCGGCCTCTTCGGCACCCGCGAGCAGGTCGGCACCGCGTACCTGAAGCAGGCGCTCGGCGCGCTGGAGGGCCTGTACGGGCTGCCCGTCGAGGAGGCCTGGTACGGCGGCTGGCTCGCCGACAGCGAGGGCGGTCGGCCACCGAACGCCAGTGACCACGACTACGCGCTCCGGTTCGCCCCGGACCGGCTGCCGCCCGCCAGGTTCTTCTGGTCGGTCACCATGTACGCCCTGCCGGAGCGTCTGCTGGTCGACAACACGCTGGACCGGTACTCCATCGGCGACCGGACCCCCGGACTGGTCCGCGACGCGGACGGCGGCCTCACGCTCTACGTCCAGCACAAGCGGCCCGCCGACGCCCAGCACTCGGACAACTGGCTGCCCGCGCCGGACGGCCCGTTCACCGCGGTCATCCGGCTCTACGGCCCGGACGAGTCGGTCCTCGACGGCCGCTGGACGCTCCCGCCGCTGACGCCGCGCTGAGCCGGCGCGGAGCCCTAATCCGGCGCCCCGCGCCACTCGCCCCGCCTCGCACCTACGCCGCCCGCACCCGCACGGCCGGTGTCCGCCCGCGGGGGCCCGTGCCGCCCGTCCGCCCACCCGTAGCCACGCCGGACCCGAGAAGGACTCCCGATGACCCAGCCCGAGCTGGAGGCCCTGGCCGCCGACGCCTACGTCTACGGCTACCCCCTGGTCTCCGACCTCACCATGGTCGAGCGCTTCACCGAGGGCGGCATGGGCATCCTGCCGGCGGCTCCGTTCAACCGGGTCAGCCATGCCGGGCGGCTGGTCGGACCGGACGACCCGTTCGTCTCCGTCAACAGCGACACCGTCTACTCGGTCGCCCAGCTCGACCTCTCCGAGGGCCCGCAGGTGCTGCACGTGCCGGACACCGACGGGGCGTACTACGTCCTGCAGTTCGTCGACGCGTGGACCGACAACTTCGCCTACGTCGGCCGCCGGGCCACCGGTACCGGCGCGCAGACCTGGTTGATCGTCCCGCCCGGCTGGCACGGCACCACCACGGACCACGAGCACGTGATCGTCTCGCCGACCACGGTGGCCAGCATCGTCGGCCGCTTCGCCTGCACCGGCCCCGACGACCTCCCGCGCGTCCGCGCCCTCCAGGACGGGCTGACGCTCGAACCGCTGGAGCCGGGCGGGCTCGCCGCCGGGTTGCCCGGACCGGACCCGGAGGTGCCCGAGCGGCTGGCGTTCTTCGAACGGCTCCGGGTCTGGATGGCGGCCTTCCCGCCGGCCGCACCGGACGTCGAGTACCAGCAGCGGTTCGCCCCGCTCGGCCTGCTCGACACCGGGCCCTCGCCGTACCGGGCCGCCGCGCCCGAGTGGACCCTCGCCCTGCTCAAGGGCCTGGCGGCCGGCCGCGAACGGGTCGAGGACGCCATCCGGCCGCCGGAGGACCACCCGGCCGGCGAGTGGCGGACCACCCTGCACCTGTTCGACTACAACATCGACTTCCTCGGCCCCGGCACGATCGACGAGCCCGAGTGGCGCATCCCCGACCGCCGCGCCGCCTACCTCAGCCGGGCCGCCGCCGCCCGCGCCGGTCTCTGGGGCAACCACGCGTACGAGGCGGTGTACGCGATGACCTCCGACGACGCGGACGGGCACCCGCTCGACGGCGCCCACACGTACACGCTGCGCTTCGACCAGCCCCCGCCGGCCGACGCCTTCTGGTCCGTCACCATGTACGGCCTGCCCGAGCACTACCTCGTGGCGAACCCGGTCGGGCGGTACTCGATCGGCGACCGCACCCCCGGCCTGGTCTACGGCGAGGACGGGTCGTTGACGCTCCGGCTCCAGCACGAGCAGCCCGCGGACCCGGCCGGGGCGGCGAACTGGCTGCCCGTCCCGGCGGGCGGGTTCCGCCCGGTCATCCGGCTCTACCAGCCGGGGCCGACCGTCCTGGACGGCACCTACCGGGTGCCGCCGATCCGGCGGAGCTGAGCCGCACCGGCACGCGAGCCGGCGACCGTGCACGACCTGACGGCCGGGCACGACCGACGATCACGCGCAGCCGAGGATCACGCACGACCGACGGCCACGCGCAGCCGAGGAGCACGTACGACCCCGACGGCCACGTGCAGCCGAGGGCCGCACAGGGAGCAGGGCGACCCGCGCACGGTGCCAACCGGGCGGCCGGCCCCGGTCCGGCCGCCCGGGCACGGAGCCGGCGAGCGGCCCGTCGTACCGACGAAGGGATGCAGGGATGGGCGACGCCGTCGGCCAGATGCTGGTCTCGGCCGTGGGCATCGCGATCAGCCCGATGCCGTTGATCGCGATGATCCTGATGCTGGCCACCCCGAGGGCGAAGGTGAACGGCCTGGCCTTCGCGGTCGGTTGGGTGGCGGCGTTGGCGGCCGTGGTCGGCGTGGTCGTGGTGGCCGGTTCGGGGCTGAGTGCCGGATCCCCCAAGCCGGCCTGGGCCTGGTGGCTCAAGCTGGCGCTGGGCGTGCTGTTCCTGCTGCTGGGCCTCAAGCAGTGGCGGGACCGCCCGCGCGAGGGGCACGTGCACGGTCCGCCGAAGTGGATGCAGGCGATCGACCGGTTCACTCCGGGCAAGGCGGCCGGGCTGGCGGCCGTCCTGGTCGCGGCCAACCCGAAGAACCTGGTGCTGGCGGTCGGCGGCGCCGTCTCCATCGCGACCAGTACGGCCTCCGGCGGCGGCAAGGCGGTCGCGGCCGCGCTGATGGTGCTGATCGGCTCACTCTGCACGCTGCTGCCGCTGGGGGTCTACCTGTTCGGCGGGGACCGGTCGCCCCGGGTGCTGGGGGAGTGGAAGGCGTGGATGGCGGCGCACAACGCGGCGATCACGGTCGTGATCCTGATCGTCCTCGGCACGAAGTTCACCGGCGACGCGATCTCGGGACTGACCGCGTAGGGCCGCCCGCCCGGCCGCCGCTCCCGACCGGCGCAGCCCGCGCCGCGCGCCGCGCCCATCCGCCTGCCGTGCCCACGTTGCCCGCCGCGCCCATCCGCCTGCCGCGC
Source organism: Kitasatospora sp. NPDC056181 (assembly GCF_042266225.1). Taxonomy (NCBI): domain Bacteria; kingdom Bacillati; phylum Actinomycetota; class Actinomycetes; order Kitasatosporales; family Streptomycetaceae; genus Kitasatospora; species Kitasatospora sp. NPDC056181. Next base: position 20,631 of record NZ_JBHJUK010000125.1, on the reverse strand, counting down.
CTCGCCCGGCTCACCGCGGCGACGCGGACCCGGTCGTCGCGGGGGCCGACGCACCCCCGGGCGACGAGGGCGACGGCGCCGAGGACGACGACGGCGACGGGGACGACGGCGAGGCCGACGCCGTGCCGGTTGGCGCCGGTGTGTGGGTCGGCGCTGGTGTGTGGGTCGGCGCTGGTGTGTGGGTCGGCGCTGGTGTGTGGGTCGGCGCGGGCGACGAGGGGGCCCCCGTCGGCGAGGCCGTGGTGCCGGGGGAGGGCGGCGGCGAGCCGGGCGCGGTGGTCGGCCCGCCGGTCGGCCCGCCGGACGGAGTCCCGCCCGGCGAGGGCGTGTCCGACGGCGGTCCCCCCGTCGGCTCGGCCGGGGTCGAGGCGGAGCCGCCCCGGTGGTGCGGGCCGCCCTCCAGGGTCACCACGGCCTGTGAGGGCGGCAGCGCGATCCTCGCGGTCCAGTGCGTGCCCGGGGCGAGGTTCTCGTCGACGGTGACGATCACGGTGATCCGCTGGCCCGGTGCGAGCGTTCCGGCCTCCCGGCTGAGCCGGAGCCAGGCGGCGTCCACCTCGGCGTGCCAGCGGATCTCGGTGGCCCCGGAGTTGGTGAGGGTGAGCACGGTCCGGCTCCCGTACTCGCCGGCCTCGACGGTCAGCAGCCCGGCCGGAGCGGGCCCGCCGCCTCCCGGCCCGCCGCCTCCGGGGCCGACCGCCGCACCGGCCACGGGCGCCGGTGCGGCGACCAGCGTCGGACTGCCGAGCGGTGTCGCGCCGCGCGCCGGAACCGGGATGGCCGGCCCCTGAAGCCCCGGAAGCAACGTTTCTGCACGGAGCGGTCCGGCCCCGGCAAGCTCCAGCCCTGCCACCGCGGGAGCCGCCCCGACGGCACCCACCACCCCGCCGACCTGCCCGGTCTGACCGGGCTCCGCACCGGCGCCCCAGGGCCCACCCGGCCGGCGGCCGGCCGCCCGCTGGTCGTCCTCGACCCGGACGGAGGAGACCGCAGCCGTAGCCCCGGCCCCGCCGCCACCACGGTGGCCGGCCCAGAGCGCGACCACCGGGGCCGCCAGCACCGCCGCCAGCACGCCCGTGGTCACCACCCGCCGGCGCACCGCCGGTCCGCGACCCGCATCCGGCGCGCGGTGGCGGGGGAACCCGCCCTGGTCGAACCGCAGGCCGGGCTCGACCACGGGGGCCGGGACCGCCGTCCGCCGCGGCGTCGGCGCCCCGGTCGCGCGCGGCAGGAACAGCACCCCGCCGTGCCGGCCGGCCCCGCCCGCCGGCGCTGCCGTCCGTACGGCGGGAGCGGACGGCGCGGTCAGCACGGGCAGGCCCGAGAGGCCCGCCGTCCCCTCCGTCACCTCGCCCGCCACCCGATCGGTGGTGCCGCGGCAGGTCGGGCAGTCCACCACGTGCTGCACCAGCTCGCGGCGCAGTGCCGGGCCGAGCACCCAGTCCCGCCAGCTCTCCGCGCCGGCCCCGCCGAGCCGGTCCAGCTCGGGGCAGCTGCCGACGCCGAGCACCAGCAGCGCCGTCCTGGTCCGGCCGACCTCCGCCTCGGCCGAGGCGAGCAGCGCACGGGACGCCTCGAACGGGACGCCCAGTACGGCCGCCACCTCGATCGGGGTGAGCCGGTGGCGGACCGACAGCTCCAGGGCCTCGCGCTGCTCGGGGTCGGTGCCGGCCGCCTCGGGCCAGGCGAGCGAGGCCAGCTCGCGCCGCCGCCGGGCCGCCTCGGCCGCCGGCACGCCCGCCCCCGCGCCCGAGGGGCCGGAGACGCCCGGCGAACCGGAGACACCCGGCGAACCGGAGACCACGCCCGGCGAACCGGAGACCACGCCTGTCGGGCCGGAGAGCACGCCCGGAGGACCGGAGACCAGGCCCGTAGGACCGGCGCCCGCCCCGGGGAGCCCGTCACCGGACCCCGCCCCGCCCTCCATCCGCCGCAGGCAGGAGTACCGCGCCAGCGAGTACAGCCAGGCCCGCACCATCCCGGGCTCCGCCAGCCGCGCCCCGTGCCGCAGCGCCAGCTCGCGCACCTCGCGCAGGGCGGCCGCGGCCGCGTCGTGCTCGCACAGCACCGAGAGGCAGTAGGTGAACAGACCGTCCACCTGCCGCTCGTACGCCGCGAGCACGGGGTCGCGCGGCCCTTCAGTACTCGTTGTCACCCGTCCGACGGTAGAGAGACGGGGCGCCGAGTCCGGGCCATTCCCTGCTGTTGTACTTCTTTCGGGTAACAACATCGCCCATTCGTGGACCTTCCACGAGCCCCCGCGTCCGGTCCGCGCCCCCTGCACACGCGGTCCGCGCCCCCTGCCCGCCCCGGCCCGCGGCCCGTTGTCGTACCCAGGCGCTACGGTGACCGCATGGCTGCCCGCACCAAGACCACCGCCAAGCCGCGCCCGGCGTACCGCTGCACCGAGTGCGGCAACCAGCTGCCCAAATGGGTCGGCCGGTGCCCGGAGTGCAACGCCTGGGGCACGGTCGAGGAGTACGGCGCCGTCCCGATCCGGACGACGGCCGCCGGCCCGGTCAGCGCGCCCGCCCGCCCGATCGCCCAGGTGGACGGCCAGGTGGCGACGGCCCGCTCCACCGGTGTGCCCGAGCTGGACCGGGTGCTCGGCGGCGGCCTGGTCCCGGGCGCCGTGGTGCTGCTGGCCGGTGAGCCGGGTGTGGGCAAGTCCACCCTGCTGCTGGACGTCGCGGCCAAGGCGGCCTCCGCCCAGCACCGCACGCTCTACGTCACCGGCGAGGAGTCGGCCGGCCAGGTCCGGCTGCGCGCGGACCGGATCAACGCCCTCTCCGACCACCTCTACCTCGCCGCCGAGTCCGACCTCGGCGCCGTCCTCGGGCACATCGAGGCGGTCGGTCCCGGCCTGCTGATCCTGGACTCGGTGCAGACCATCGCCTCCGCGGAGCTGGACGGCGCCCCCGGCGGCCCGGCGCAGGTCCGCGAGGTGGCGGGCGCGCTGATCCGGGCCTCCAAGGAGCGCGGCATGGCCACCCTGCTGGTCGGCCACGTCACCAAGGACGGCCAGATCGCCGGCCCCCGCCTGCTGGAGCACCTGGTGGACGTGGTGCTCAGCTTCGAGGGGGACCGGCACGCCCGGCTGCGCCTCATCCGCGGGGTCAAGAACCGCTACGGCGCCACCGACGAGGTGGGCTGCTTCGAGCTGCACGACGAGGGCATCGTCGGCCTGGCCGACCCGTCCGGCCTCTTCCTGACCAGGCGTGACAAGCCCGTCCCGGGCACCTGCCTCACCGTCACGCTGGAGGGCAAGCGCCCGCTGGTGGCCGAGGTGCAGGCGCTCATGGTGGATTCGCAGATCCCGTCCCCGCGCCGGACGACCTCGGGACTGGAGTCACCCCGGATCGCGATGATCCTGGCCGTGGTCGAGCGGCACGGCGGGGTCAAGCTCGGCAAGCAGGACATCTACACCGCGACGGTGGGCGGGGTGAAGCTGAGCGAGCCGTCCGCCGACCTCGCGGTCGCACTCGCGGTGGCCAGCTCCTCCACCGACACCCCGCTGCCGAGCAACCTGGTGGCCATCGGCGAGGTCGGCCTGGCGGGCGAGGTGCGGCGGGTGACGGGTGTGCAGCGGCGCCTGGCCGAGGCGCACCGACTGGGCTTCACCCACGCCCTGGTCCCGCCGGACCCGGGCAAGGTGCCGCCGGGGATGAAGGTGGTCGAGGTCGCGGACATCGGCGAGGCGCTGCGGGCCATCCCGGGCCGCCGCCGGGCCGCCGCCAAGCCGCGCGGTGAGGCACCGTCGGCGCCGCCCACTCCGCGCCGGGCCGCCTCCGCACCCCCCGTCGCGGCCTACGCGGAGGAGCTGATGGAGGGCTGGGAGCCGCTCGACTCCGACGAACTGCGCTGACCCAAGCCCTGTCGTTGCCGCACGCAGTTAGACTTTCCCCTGTCTCATTGGTGATAAGGCAGTACTAAGCGACAGAGCAACAGACCGTAGGCCGGCGCACGGCGCGAGGCGCGCGGCACGGGGTCGACCGGAGGAGTCACGTGGCAGCCAGCGACCGGGCGGACAAGTCCTCCCGCGAGGAGGCCCTGCTGCGGGCCTCCCTCACCGCCATCGCGCCCGGCACGGGGCTGCGTGACGGCCTGGAACGCGTGCTGCGGGCCAACACCGGTGGTCTCATCGTGCTCGGATTCGACAAGACGGTCGAGTCGATCTGCACCGGCGGGTTCGTCCTGGACGTCGAGTTCACCGCCACCAGGCTGCGCGAGCTGTGCAAGCTCGACGGCGCCGTGGTGCTGGACAAGGACATCACCAAGATCGTCCGGGCCGGGGTGCACCTGATGCCGGACTCCACCATCCCCACCGACGAGACCGGCACCCGGCACCGCACCGCGGAGCGGGTCAACCGGCAGACCGGGTTCCCGGTGGTCGCGGTCTCGCACTCGATGCGGCTGATCGCGATGTACGTCAACGGCACCCGCCGGGTCCTGGAGGACTCCACCACCGTCCTCTCCCGCGCCAACCAGGCGCTGGCAACCCTGGAGCGGTACAAGCTCCGCCTGGACGAGGTCGCCGGCACGCTCTCCGCCCTGGAGATCGAGGACCTGGTGACGGTCCGCGACGTCACCGCCGTCGCCCAGCGCCTGGAGATGGTCCGGCTGATCGCCACCGAGATCGCCGGCTACGTGCTGGAGCTCGGCATCGACGGCCGGCTGCTCTCGCTCCAGCTGGACGAGCTGATCGCGGGCGTGGAGCCGGAGCGCGAGCTGGTCGCGCGGGACTACTTCCCGGAGCGGGCCGCCAAGAAGGGCCGGACGGTCAACGAGGTGCTGGCCGACCTGGAGGCGCTGACCCACGCCGAGCTGCTCGACCTCCAGACGGTGGCGAAGGCGCTCGGCTACTCGGGCTCGCCGGAGTCGCTGGACTCGGCGGTCTCGCCGCGCGGCTACCGGCTGCTGGCCAAGATCCCGCGCCTGCCCAACACGGTGATAGAGCGGCTGGTCGAGCACTTCGGCGGGCTGCAGAAGCTGCTGGCGGCCAGCATCGACGATCTGCAGACGGTCGAGGGCGTCGGCGAGACGCGGGCCCGCTCGGTCCGCGAGGGTCTGTCCCGCCTTGCCGAGTCGTCCATCCTGGAGCGCTACGTCTGACCGGCACGCCGCTGGACAGGTGAACACCGGACGCGTGGAACACCGGACGCGTGGAACGGCCCCCGGGGAGTTGATCCCCCGGGGGCCGTTCCGTCGTCGCGGGCCCGTTACTGCGTTACGCGGAGCAGCAGGTTGGGGCTGCCGCTGCCGATCGAGGTGAGCCTGCCGCTGGTCGCGGCCGAGGTGAGGGCCGTGGTGACGCCCGCCGGGGTGGCCCCCCGGGTGGTACGAGAGGTAGACCGCCGCCGCGCCGGCCACGTGCGGGCCGGCCATCGAGGTGCCGGAGATGGTGTTGGTGGCGGTGTCGCCGGTGTTCCAGGCCGAGGTGATGGAGCTGCCGGGGGCGAAGAGGTCGACCCGGCTGCGGTAGTTGGAGTAGCTCGCCCCGCGCGGGTGGGCCGCCCGGGAAAGACCGCCCCCGGTGCCCCGGGACGGGGGCTCATAAGCCCCGGGACCGCCCCGGGCGCCGCCTGCGAGCACCCGGAAACACGCCGAAGCCCCGGCGGGAAGGCCGGGGCTTCGGGAAGGCGGGGTGAGGCGGGCTCAGCTCTCCAGGCGGATCGAGGAGCGCGCCGACACCTGGCCGCCGGAGAGGCCGGTGAGGTCGGCGACCACCAGGTAGTTGCCGGCCGGTGCGGGCGCCGGGTCGGCCGTGGCGCACTGCTGCTTGCTGCGGCTGCGGTCCCAGGTGAAGGTCTCGGTCAGGCTGCCGTTCGCCGGGATCTGCACCCAGTTGCCACCCCGGTCGGACGGGCAGTCGCCGGAGGACCAGATGCGCTCGCCGTTGCTGGCCGTCACGGTGATGGCGGAGGCGGTCCGGCCGAGGTCCACCCGGCAGTTGGCGGCCGAGGAGTTGTGGACGGTCAGCGCCAGCTTCGGCTTGTCCTTGGGCTGGTAGGAGTTCTGGGCCCCGGCCAGCTCCAGCGTCACCTGCGAGGACGCGCAGACGGGCAGGGCCATGACCTCGGGGGTGTTCACCGCGGGGGCGCCGCCGCCGCTTCCGCCGCTGCCACTGGTGCCGCCACCGGTGCCGCCGGCCGTACCGCCGCCCGCGGCCGCACCGCCCGCGGCGCCGCCGCCCGCCGCACCGCCGGTCGCGGGGGCGGGGTTGGGCGTGCCGCCCGTGCCGCCGGTGCTGAGGCTGACGTCGCCGCCGCCGGAGCCGGAGACCGCGCCGCCGCCCGGGTTGGTACCGCCGCTGCCGCCGCTGCCGGGGCGCGAGTTGTTCGCGGAGCCGCTGGGGGAGGCGCCGGGCGTGATCGCCTGGGCGGGGGTCTGGGACTGGGAGGGTGCGGCCTGCGCGGCCTTGCCGGATGATCCGCCGTCGCCACCGCCCTGATCGGACATCAGCCAGGCGATCAGGGCGACGACCGCGGCGACGGCGACGAGCACGACGACGCGCCGTCGCCAGTAGATCGAAGCCGGCAGCGGTCCCACGGGTTGACGGAGAGAGGGCACGCCCAAACTCTACGAGACAGTGTGTGCCCTGTGACTCACCAACACCGCACAGTCGCCCCTTCCTTCACATGATCCGCCATTTGCGCCGTTCGGGGGAGGCCGGGCGGGGGGTTTCGCGAGACGATCCGGAGCCACCCACTCCGCTTCGGATGCCCGGGCGGGCGTGGGAGGATCGAAGGGCCATGGCTGCCATCACCGTCACCCCCGCCCCCCGTGCCGCCGCCGACCCGCTGCCGATGCCGCTGCCGGTGCTGCACTCGACCGTCCTCGGCTGGTACGAGGCCAACGCCCGCGAGCTGCCCTGGCGGACTCCCGAGGCCTCGCCCTGGGCCGTGATGGTGAGCGAGTTCATGCTCCAGCAGACCCCGGTGAAGCGGGTGCTGCCCGCCTACGCGGCGTGGCTGGAGCGGTGGCCGACGCCGGCCGACCTGGCCGCCGAGGCGCCCGGTGAGGCGGTCCGGATGTGGGGCCGGCTCGGTTACCCGCGGCGGGCGCTGCGCCTGCACGCGGCAGCGGTGGCGATCACCGAGGAGCACGGCGGCCTCGTCCCGGACGACCACGCGACGCTGCTCTCGCTGCCCGGGGTGGGGGAGTACACGGCGGCCGCGGTCGCCTCGTTCGCCTTCCAGCAGCGCCACGTGGTGCTGGACACCAACGTCCGCCGGGTGTTCGCCCGGGCGGTGACGGGTGTCGAGTACCCGGCGCAGGCCACCACGGCCGCCGAGCGGCGGACGGCGACCGCGCTGCTTCCCGACGACACCGCGACGGCGGCGACCTGGGCCGTCGCCGTGATGGAGCTGGGCGCCCTGGTCTGCACGGCCCGGAGCCCGGAGTGCGGCGGCTGCCCGCTGTTCGCCGGCTGCGCCTGGCAGCGGGCCGGCCGCCCGCCGTACGAGGGCCCGGCCCGGCGCGGCCAGTCGTACGAGGGGACCGACCGGCAGGTCCGCGGGAAGCTGCTGGCGGTGCTGCGCGCCGAGCACGGCACGGTCGAGCAGGCCCGGCTGGACGCCGTCTGGCCGGACGCGGTGCAGCGGGCCCGGGCGCTGGACGGCCTGGTCGCCGACGGCCTGGTGGAGCCGGTCGAGCAGGGTGTCTACCGGCTGCCGCAGTAGTCGCCCGCAGCGGCGGCCGTGCGCGCCGCCGCTGCGGCTCCCGCCGGTCCGGCGGACGTCCGGCGGACGGAAACAGGAAATCCCCCTCTCCTGACAGGAAGAGGGGGATCTCCGGGTGGCGGGACGTCAGATCGCGACGGCCTCGGCGTTGGGCTCGGTGGCCTTGCCGTCGCCCTCCGGCGCCGGCCCACCGGCGCCGCGCAGCGGGACCTCGCGCATGAAGAGCGCGGCGGCGACCGCGACCACCGCGACCCCGGCGCCCCACAGGAAGACGGTGTGCATGCCGTTGGCCACGGCGTGGTGGTAGGCGTCCTGGACGGGGGCGGGCAGCGCCTTGAGTGCGGCCGGGCTCAGCTGGCTCGGGTCACCCTTGCCGCCGCCGTTCGCGGCCGCCTCGCCGAGCCGGTCCTTCATGGTCGCGGCGACGCGGTTGTTGAACAGCGCACCGAACAGGGCGACGCCGAAGGAGCCGCCGATGGTGCGGAACAGCGTGGCGGTGGAGCTGGCCACACCCATGTCCTTCAGCTCGACGCTGTTCTGCGCGACCAGCATGGTGATCTGCATCAGGAAGCCCATGCCGGCGCCGAGCACCACCATCCAGCAGGAGGCGACGAAGCTGCTGGTGTCGGTGGAGAGCGTGGAGAGCAGCACCATGCCGACGGTCATCACGATCGTGCCGATGATCGGGAAGATCCGGTACTTGCCGGTCTTGGTCACCGCCTGGCCGACCACCAGCGAGACGACCAGCATGCCGAACATCATCGGCATCAGCAGCAGGCCGGAGTTGGTGGCCGAGGCGCCCTGGACGATCTGCTGGTACAGCGGCAGGAAGACGGTCGAGCCGAACATCACGAAGCCGACCACGAAGCCGATGATCGAGACCAGGGTGAAGTTCAGGTTCTTGAACAGGCCGAGCGGGAGCATCGGCTCCTGGACCCGCTGCTCGACGTAGCAGAAGGCGATCAGGGTGGCGGCGGCCAGCGCGGCCAGGCCCAGGATCTGCTTGGAGCCCCAGGCGTACTCCTGGCCGCCCCAGGTGGTGATCAGGGTCAGTGCGGTGATGCCGGTGGTGAGCAGGACGGCGCCGAGGTAGTCGATCCGGGCCTTGCTGCGGACCTTCGGCAGCTTCAGGGTGACCATGACGACGGCGAGCGCGACCGCGCCGAGCGGCAGGTTGATGTAGAAGGTCCAGTGCCAGCTCAGGTGGTCGGTGATGAAGCCGCCGACCAGCGGGCCGCCGATGGTGGCGAGCGCCATCACCGCGGCGAACATGCCCTGGTACTTGCCGCGGTCGCGCGGCGGGACCAGCGCGCCCATGATCGACATCACGCCGACCATCAGACCGCCGGCGCCCAGGCCCTGGAGGGCGCGGAAGCCGATCAGCTCGTTCATGTTCTGGGAGAGGCCGGAGAGGGCCGAACCCACCAGGAAGATCACGATCGAGGTGAGGAAGGTGCCCTTGCGGCCGTAGAGGTCGCCGAGCTTGCCCCAGATCGGGGTGGAGGCGGCGGTGGCCAGGGTGTACGAGGTGACCACCCACGAGAGGTGCTCGGCGCCGCCGAGGTCGCCGACGATGGTCGGCATCGCGGTGCCGACGATCAGGCCGTCGAGCATGGCGAGCAGCATGGTGACCACCAGGCCGACCATCACCAGGCGGATCTCACGGGGGGAGCGCGGCTGCTCCTCCTCCTCGGACGTCTTCTTCTCCGGTGCCGGGTTGTCGGCCTTGGGTTGTGACATGGGTGGGGTCTCCCGGACAGGATCGGACGACCGGTCGGGCCTTCGCGGCTCACTTACTTGTCGCCCGGCTAGTTTGTTGACCGTGGGCACGGTAGGTTGTTCGCTAGCCGGTCGTCAAGCCAGTTTCCCGGCCGGTGTCCTGGGCAGGGAGAATGAGCCCGGGGGAAGGTGCCGAACGGCACCCGGCGAACGAGTAGAAGTCAACCGACGCAGTCATGAGGCAGGCCATGGGTACTCCGCACAGCCCCCGCAGCGACACCCGGGCCCGCATCATCGTGGTGGCACTGGAGCTCTTCTCCGAGCAGGGCTACGAGCAGACCTCGCTGCGGGAGATCGCCGACCGGCTGGGCGTCACCAAGGCCGCGCTCTACTACCACTTCAAGACCAAGGACGACATCGTCCACGGCATCGTCGAGAGCATGGCCGCCCCGATCGACGAGACCATCGCGTGGGGGCGTGAGCGGCCCTGGACGCCGGAGCTGCGGGACGAGCTGATCCGGCGGTTCGCGGCGGGCATGTCCGAGCGGGCGCCGCTGCTGCGCTTCTTCCACGAGAACCAGCCCGCGCTGCGCGACTCGCCGGCCGGGCTGGAGTTCAAGGAGCGGATGGTCGCGATGGTCCGGCTGGTGCACGGCCCGGAGGCCACCTTCGAGGACCGGCTGCGCGCCGCGATGTCGCTGTTCGCCATCAACTCGGCGCTGTTCCTGCTCAAGCAGGACACCTCCGACGAAGAGGCGGCCGGGCACGTGCCGGACGACGCGGTGAAGGTGGCCACGTTGGAGGAGGCGATGGCGGCCGCGCAGCGGGTCGCGCTGGAGATCGGCGCGCTGATCGACCACCCCGCGGCGCGCGTCTGACCGGGCCGGGGCCGCACTCGAACACCCGGTGACGGCCGGGGCGCCCGACCGCGCCCCAGGGCCCGGCCGCCCGGCCGCGCCCTGGGGCCCGTCGGAACTGTGGGCCGCTCAGAACCCGGTGACCCCGTGCCCGGAGAGGTACGCGATCGGGTTGATCACCGAGCCGTAGTGGTTGCTGGAGCGGATCTCGAAGTGCAGGTGGGGCCCGGTCGAGTTGCCGGTGCTCCCGGACTTGCCGATCTGCTCGGCCGCCGACACCCGCTCGCCCGCCGAAACCGAGATCGACGACATGTGCGCGTACTGCGCGAAGCGCCCGTCGGAGAGCCGGAGCACGACCTCCTTGCCGTAGGCGCCGTCCCAGCCGGCCGACACGACGGTGGCGTTGCCGACCGCGAGCAGCGGGGTGCCGGGGGCGACCGCGAAGTCCACCCCGGTGTGGTAGCCGGCCGCGTACTCGGGGTTGGCCACCCCGTACGGGTTGCTGGTCGGCGCGCCCGGGACGGGGGCGGACCAGTCGGGAGCCGGGGCCGGGGCCGGAGCCGGGGCGGGGGCCGGAGCGGGCGCGGGCTCGGGGGCAGGCTCGGCGGCGGGCGCCTGGTCGGCGGACGGTGCCGGGGCGGCCGCGGGCGGCTCGGTGGCCAGCAGGTTGGCGGCGACCGCCACGTACTCCTGGGCGGAGTCGTGCTGGTGCGGCAGCTTGTACGAGCTCGGGCCCGCCACCTGGACGAGGGACGCGGCGGGAGCCGCGCCCTGCGCGGCCGTGAACGCCGAGCTGCCGGGGGTGGTCGGTATGACCGTCTGCGCCGAGGCGCTGCCGGGGGCGGCGACCAGCAGGGCGCCGGACAGTATCACCGCGCTGGCCCCGACCGCCGTGACGGTGCGGTGCCCCTCGGCCCTGAGCGGGCCGAGGGGCAGGGTGTGGCCGGGCGCGGTGAGCGCGCGCAGCGGGGCGGCGTGGGTGCGGACGGCCTGGCCGAGCCGGGGCTGCCAGGCCGCCGCCCGGGTCGCCGCGCGGGCGGCGAGGCGGCGGAGGGCCGGCCCCATGGGCGGGACGGAAGACATCGGGGAGCTCAACCTCACGGACGTACGGGGGCGGCACAACGAGCCCGTTCGGGCGTGCTGAGGGGGGACCACTCAGGTGTAACCGTCACCGAGCGGAGTCCCAAACGGTGTGACGTACTACGGCGTGTAGTCGGCGTGGCGCCGGAGATTCAATCTGACGGAGTAACAATCAGACGATCCGGTCGTCGGTTCACGGCCTGGGCCGTTCCGTGCGTCCGTCCGGGCCATCTACTACCGGTGGTCGTACTGCCGCGGGCCGCTGTGACCAGTGCCACCCGCCTCCGGGGTTTGGACGCCTCCGGGGTACGGATCCGGGGCACGCGCCCGCACCGCTGACCGGAGGCCTCCACTGCGGGACCATCGACACATGTATCCCAACAGGAGCGAATCCACCGAAGGCGGCCACGGTCCGGGCCTCCAGGAGCGCCGCTTCGCCGCGCGGCGCGGCTGCGAGCGGCTGCTCTCCGGCACCCGGCCGCGGACCCTGCGCGAGCACCTGGCCGCTCTGGCCGAGGACGCCGAGGGCGTGTACGACCTGGACCGCCGGCCGGACATGTACGGCGACGGCGTGGTCGGCGACCTGGAGCAGAAGGTCGCCGGGCTGCTCGGCACCGAGGATGCGGCGTTCTTCCCGACCGGCACCATGGCCCAGCAGGTGGCGCTGCGGATCCACGCCGAGGCCGCCCGCCTGCCGACGGTCGCGACGCACCCGCTCGGCCACACCGAGCAGCACGAACGGCACGCCCTCACCGTGCTCGGGGGCCTGCGCAGCGTCTGGCCCACCGTCGCGCCGCGGCTGCCGACGGTGGCCGAGCTGGAGGCGTTCGACGAGCCGTACGCCGCGATGATCGTGGAGCTGCCCCTGCGCGAGGCCGGGTTCGTCCTGCCGACCTGGGCGGAGCTGGAGGCGGTCGCCGCGGTGGTCCGGGAGGGGCACGGGGCGGCGCTGCACCTGGACGGCGCGCGGATCTGGGAGTCGGCCGTCCACTTCGGGCGTTCGCTGCCGGAGATCACCGCGACGGCCGACTCGGTCTACGTCTCCTTCTACAAGACGCTCGGCGGGATCAGCGGTGCCGCGCTGGCCGGCGGCTCGGCCTTCGTCCGGACCGCCAGGGCCTGGCGGCACCGCTACGGGGGCCAGCTCTTCCAGCAGTGGCCGGCCGCGCTGGCCGCCCTGGCCGGGCTGGAGCGCGAACTGCCGCGGCTGGCCGGGTACGTGACGCACGCCAAGACGGTCGCGGCGGCGCTCGCGGAGGCGTTCGCCGTGGTCCCGGGCGCGCGGGTCCACCCGGCGCCGCCGCACACCCACCAGTTCCAGCTCTGGCTGCCCTACACCCCGGAGGAGCTGGACACCGCGGGCCTGCGGCTGGCGGAGGAGGCGGGGACGGCCCTGTTCGGCGCCTGGCGGGAGCGGGAACTGCCCGGCCTGTCGATGACCGAGGTCACCGTGGCGGCCGACGCGCTGGACTGGACCGAGAAGGAGATCGCGGAGGCGGTGGACGCCTTTCTCGCCCTGCTGCCGAGGCAGTCGCTCTGAACCGCAACTGAACCGGGCCCTTTGCGTCGTCCTGAGCCGTCCTGAGTCGGGGGAGCCGGGCTGAAAGAACGTCCGGCCCGCCCCCGCAGGTGCGGGGACGGGCCGGACGGGTGATTCAGTGATGCCTGGTCAGAGGCTGATCGTCACTGCTCGTTTCGATCAGTTGTCGACCGGGCGGACCCGGATCCAGGTCTCCAGGTAGTTCGAGGACTCGTTCTCGACCTCGATGCTGGTGCCGGTCTTCGGGACCTTGACGCTGCTGTACTTGTTGTCCTCGGACCAGTACGACTTCAGGTCGCTGAACTCGTCGACGCCCTTGGCGCGCGGGACGACGGTCTCGACGCCGGCCTTGTGCAGGGTCAGCGCGTCGGTCTTGCGCGAGCCGAAGGTCGAGTCGTAGCCCTGGATGCGGGGGCGCATCAGGGTGCCGTCGGCCCACTTGATCGGGGTCGGGTGCGAGTCGATCGGGAGGATCAGACCCTCGCCCGGGTGGTTGGTGACGTTGTTGTCGGTCTGCGACTCGTCCCAGTACCAGATCAGCAGACCGGCCTGGTACGGGTAGTGCTCCACCCAGTTCGGCTTGGCGGTACCGAAGCCGAAGTTGTACGGGCCGGTCTTGAGGGTCCGGTCGTACGAGATGTACTGGCGGTTCTCGGCGATGTAGTAGTTCGCGTACTCGTTCGAGAACTTGCCGGCGATGCGGGAGAAGCCCTTGGCGGCCCAGCCGTTGTCACCGTTCTCGGCGCCGTCGGTGAAGACGGTGGCGCCGTCGGCGGTGATGCTGATCTCGTCCAGGGCCAGGCCCTTGAGGTGCAGGCCACCGTCGGTGGTGTTGTGGAAGCGGACCTTGACGGCCTTGCCGGCGTAGGCGTCGAGCGGGAAGACCAGGTCGCCCCACTTGTCGCCCGAGTTGCCGCTCAGCGACGCCTTGTCGGCGGCGTTGTGCGGGAGGGCGGTGCCGTTGAAGGTGCCCTCAAGGGTCTTCCAGGTGGCGCCACCGTCGGTGGAGACCTCGCCGTAGGCGTAGTCGAAGTCCTGCTCCAGGTCGTACCAGGCCTTGGCCTTGAGCGAGCCGGAGGTCTTGCCGGTCAGGTCGACGTCGCGGGTCATCGTGACGTCGAGGTCGTCGGCGCTACCGCTCCACCACTCGTTGGCACCCGCGAACGGGGTGTTGATCACGGTGGTGACGGTCTTCTTGGGCAGGTCGACGACGAGCGCCTGCGGCAGCTTGGAGTTGTACTCCACCGGGCCGATGTGGTGCGTCGACTCGGTGCCGGCCTTGGCCTTGTCGAACTTCAGCCAGCCGAGCTTGAGCTTGCTCCAGACGTCGAGGTCGTTCGGCATGTCGCCGATCGAGTTCTTGCCCTCGCCCAGCCAGGAGCCGGAGGACATCAGCGACCAGAAGCCGACCGAGTTGTCGATCCCGCTGCCCGAGGTGTCGTACAGGTCCGGCAGACCGAGGTCGTGACCGTACTCGTGGGCGAAGACACCGAGGCCGCCGTTCTCCGGCTGCATGGTGTAGTCGCCGATCCAGATGCCGGTGTCGCCGACCGGGGTGCCGCCGAGCAGGTTGTTCGCCGGGCCGGTCGAGCCGCGCTGGGTGCCGTAGACGTACGAGCGGTGGGCCCAGAGCGCGTCGGTGCCCTGCTTGCCGCCGCCCGCCGACTGGTCCTCACCGGCGTGCACGATCTGGAAGTGGTCGATGTAACCGTCCGGCTCGTTGAAGTTGCCGTTGTGGTTGTAGTCGTACCGGTCCCACTGGTCGTACTGCGAGATGACGGCCTTGATCTGAGCGTCCGTCTGGCCCTTGGCCTTCTGGTCGGCGACCCAGGCGTTGATGCCGTCGCGGATCAGGTCCTGCGCGTTGTTGCAGACGTGCTGGCCGCAGTAGTCCGAGCCGTAACGGGCCTCGTTCCACGGCACCTTGACCCAGTCGGTGACCTGGCCGTCGACGGTGTAGCGGCCCGAGGACTGCTTCTCGTAGAACGTCTTCAGCGAGTCCTGGGTCTTGCTGAAGTACATGTCCTGGTAGTGCTGCTGGTTGTAGTCAGCCTGCCAGAGCGTCGAGTTGTTGGTCGCCGCGTCGGGCTTCTCGATCTGGTTGTGCACCGGACCGGGGGTGCCACCGAACTTGACCTTGCCGTCCGGCGTCTTCGTGGTGTTGTCCACCTGGTCACTGAAGTCGACCAGGATGGTGAAGATCTTGTCCGTGCGCTCACGGGCCAGCTCGACGTACTTGTCCTTGCCGAGCTTGATGCTGCTGCCGCCGCCGTGCTGCTCGATCTTGGCGGTGCCGGCGAGGAGCTGCTCGGTGGCGGCCTTCTGCTCGGCCTCGACCTTCTCGGTGAGCGGGCCCGGCAGGTTGTGCTCAGTGCTGACCTGAACGGCGTCGGCCGGGTCCTGCGGAACCGGGGCGGACCCGGCGGCGTAGGCCGTGCCCGGGAGCAGCCCCGCGCCGAGCGCGGCTATGACCGCGGCGGCCGAAACGCCCGCAGCGGCTTTCCTGGTCATCTTCAACGTTGTGACGTCCTCCCCAAACCGGTCCGGCTCATGGCCTTCCGGTAAACCAAATGAAAGACAGGTGGACGACATTTGATCCAAGGGTCGACGGAAAAGATAGACCTTGACCGTGACATGGCCACACCGCTATGCTCCGCGACTCCCTATCAGCTGACGATCTGTCAACACCATTGGCATTAAAGATGACGGTTGATTTGGTCGCACTCGCACCACCCCCTGGCCGCGGCCCCCACCTGCGGCTTCGTGGGGTGGATCACAGGTTTTGCCAACGCGCGCAAAACGGTCTGAGCCCCCGGCGCGAACGCCGGGGGCTCAGACCGTTGTCTGTTATCTGTTAAATGTTGCTACTTCGTCAGGTCCGGACCCGGCGAGGCAACCGCGGCCGGAGTGTCCGCAACCGCGGACTTCTCCACACCGGTGAAGGTGAACTTCGCTTCCTTGCCCTCGCCCTCGACACCGACGACCACGATGTGGCCGGCCCGCAGCTCGCCGAAGAGGATCTTCTCGGAGAGGTGGTCCTCGATGTCGCGCTGGATGGTGCGGCGCAGCGGACGGGCACCCAGGATCGGGTCGTAGCCGCGCTTGGCCAGCAGCTTCTTGGCCTCGACGCTGAGCTCCAGGCCCATGTCGCGGTCCTTGAGGCGGCCGTCCACCTTGTCGATCATCAGGTCGACGATCTGGATGATGTCTTCCTCGGACAGCTGGTGGAAGACCACGATGTCGTCGACGCGGTTCAGGAACTCGGGGCGGAAGTGCTGCTTGAGCTCCTCGCCGACCTTCGCCTTCATCCGCTCGTACCCGGTCTGGGTGTCACCCGTGGCCGCGAAGCCCAGGTTGAAGCCCTTGGAGATGTCCCGGGTGCCGAGGTTGGTCGTCATGATGATGACGGTGTTCTTGAAGTCGACCACGCGGCCCTGGGAGTCGGTCAGGCGACCGTCCTCCAGGATCTGCAGCAGCGAGTTGAAGATGTCCGGGTGGGCCTTCTCGACCTCGTCGAAGAGGACGACGGAGAACGGCTTGCGGCGCACCTTCTCGGTGAGCTGGCCGCCCTCCTCGTAGCCCACGTAGCCGGGGGGCGAGCCGAAGAGCCGGGAGACGGTGTGCTTCTCCGAGAACTCCGACATGTCGAGCGAGATCAGCGCGTCCTCGTCGCCGAAGAGGAACTCGGCGAGCGTCTTGGACAGCTCGGTCTTACCGACACCGGACGGGCCGGCGAAGATGAACGAGCCGCCGGGGCGCTTCGGGTCCTTGAGGCCCGCACGGGTGCGCCGGATGGCCTGGGAGAGCGCCTTGATGGCGTCCTTCTGGCCGATGACGCGCTTGTGCAGCTCGTCCTCCATGCGCAGCAGCCGGGAGGACTCCTCCTCGGTGAGCTTGAAGACCGGGATGCCGGTGGCGGTGGCCAGGACCTCGGCGATGAGCTCCTCGTCCACCTCCGCGACGACGTCCATGTCGCCGGCCTTCCACTCCTTCTCGCGCTTGGCCTTGGCCTGCAGGAGCTGCTTCTCGTCGTCGCGCAGGGACGCGGCCTTCTCGAAGTCCTGCGCGTCGATCGCGCTCTCCTTCTCGCGGCGCACGTCGGCGATCTTCTCGTCGAACTCGCGCAGGTCCGGCGGCGCGGTCATCCGGCGGATGCGCATCCGGGAGCCGGCCTCGTCGATCAGGTCGATGGCCTTGTCCGGCAGGAAGCGGTCCGAGATGTAGCGGTCGGCCAGGGTGGCGGCGGCGACCAGGGCGGCGTCCGTGATGGAGACCCGGTGGTGGGCCTCGTACCGGTCGCGCAGGCCCTTGAGGATCTCGATGGTGTGCGGCAGCGACGGCTCGGCGACCTGGATCGGCTGGAAGCGGCGCTCCAGCGCGGCGTCCTTCTCCAGGTGCTTGCGGTACTCGTCGAGCGTGGTGGCACCGATGGTCTGCAGCTCGCCACGGGCCAGCATCGGCTTGAGGATGCTGGCGGCGTCGATGGCGCCCTCGGCGGCGCCCGCGCCGACCAGGGTGTGCAGCTCGTCGATGAACAGGATGATGTCGCCGCGGGTGCGGATCTCCTTGAGCACCTTCTTCAGGCGCTCCTCGAAGTCACCGCGGTAGCGCGAGCCGGCCACCAGGGCACCGAGGTCCAGCGTGTAGAGCTGCTTGTCCTTGAGCGTCTCCGGGACCTCGCCCTTGACGATCGCCTGGGCCAGGCCCTCGACCACGGCGGTCTTGCCGACGCCGGGCTCACCGATCAGCACGGGGTTGTTCTTGGTGCGGCGGGACAGCACCTGCATGACCCGCTCGATCTCCTTCTCGCGCCCGATGACCGGGTCGAGCTTGGCCTCGCGGGCGGCCTGGGTGAGGTTGCGGCCGAACTGGTCCAGGACCAGCGAGGTCGACGGGGTGCCCTCGGCGGGCCCGCCGGCCGTGGCCGACTCCTTGCCGCCACCGGTCTGGTACCCGGAGAGCAGCTGGATGACCTGCTGGCGCACCCGGTTGAGGTCGGCGCCCAGCTTCACCAGGACCTGGGCGGCGACGCCCTCGCCCTCGCGGATCAGGCCGAGCAGGATGTGCTCGGTACCGATGTAGTTGTGGCCGAGCTGCAGGGCCTCGCGGAGCGAAAGCTCCAGGACCTTCTTCGCCCGGGGCGTGAAGGGAATGTGACCGGACGGGGCCTGCTGGCCCTGGCCGATGATCTCCTCGACCTGCTGGCGAACGGCCTCAAGAGAAATCCCGAGGCTCTCCAGGGCCTTAGCGGCGACACCCTCACCCTCGTGGATCAGACCCAGGAGGATGTGCTCGGTGCCGATGTAGTTGTGGTTGAGCATCCGGGCTTCTTCCTGAGCCAGGACGACAACCCGCCGCGCGCGGTCGGTGAACCTCTCGAACATCGTTTATCGCTCCTCAGAGCGGTCGGGCAGTTCGGGGTCGGTCCCCGCCCTGTCCTTCCGCATGCTAGTCCCGCTCAGCGGCGCGGCCCACGGATTCACTCCCCGGTACGGGAGCGACTTGCTGCGCGACCAGCCGACACCAATCCCAACCTGATGCTGGAAGACGGTGTTCCCACAGGTGGGCCGGATGCACCAGATACCGCTACGCCATCGGCGAACAACGCCGGGCCCGGCGGATCCGGACAGCCCCCGTCCGGTCGCGCTAACTGCCCCGGGCGGGGTCCAGGACCCCGTCCACCTGCATTCATACCCGGTATCGGGGCGGTTCTCGCGCAGTTTCCGCGGTGGCGGTGTTCGCCTGGCGAGAAGTCGGCCGGCGGTGACGGTGATTCAGCCGCGGCAGCTACGGCCGGTAGGCCGTCCCGGTGGTGCCGGCGTTACCGCTTCGCTCCTACAGCGTTGCACAGCCTGTGATTGTTCCGCCGCCCGGAACACCGCCCCGAACGCGGTCCGGGAGGCGGCCCGCGGCGGATCCCGGAACACCGTCCGGTGCGGGTCCCGGACACCGGTTCCCGGAACACCGGCCGGACCGGTGCCCCCACCGCTGCCCCTGCGGGTGCCCGAACGGGCGCCCGCCCCCGGGCCGGCTGCTGCCCCGGCACGTGCCGCGGGGCGCGGAGGAGGACCCTCCGCGCCCCGCGCGTGTGCCGGGAACGCCTCCGGCTCGCGCCGGCACCCCGCACCCGTTCCGGCCCTGCGACGGCGCCGGGGTCAGGATGCGTTGGCCTCCTCGTAGGCCTGCCGGACGTTGCTCGGGACCCGGCCGCGGTCGTTGACCTCCAGGCCCTGCTCCTTGGCCCACGCCCGGATCTTCGCGGTGTCCGGAGCGCTGCCGGACGGGCGCGGGGTGGTGCCGCGGCCCGGACGGCGGGCGCCTGCGAGCCGGCCGCTCTGCTTGCGGCCCTTCTCCACGTACGGCGCCAGCAGACCGCGGAGCTTGTCCGCGTTGGCGCTCTTCAGGTCGATCTCGTAGGCAACGCCGTCGAGCGCGAACGTCACCGTCTCGTCCGCCGAACCGCCGTCGAGATCGTCTTCAAGAATGACCTGCACCCTCTGTGCCACGGGCTTCCCTTTCCGCTAAACGACCCATTGCCTAAGGAAAGGAAAGCGCCTTTCAGCGGAAAACACAAACCCCTGAGGGGGTCGGGAGCCGCTCACAGGTGCAGCAGCATGCGCGAGTTGCCCAGAGTGTTGGGCTTCACGCGCTCCAGGTCGAGGAACTCCGCGACACCTTCATCGTACGAGCGGAGAAGTTCTTCATAGACATCCGTAGCGATCGCCGCCGGGTCTGTCGTACCATCATCGGTTTCCTGGAGCTCGCCGATCTCGACGAAACCGTGTTTCGCGAAGAAGGGCACCTCGAACGTCAGGCAGAAAATCCGACGGACGCCCAGCCAGCGGGCGGTCTGCAGCAGCTTCTCCAGCAGCAGATGTCCGACGCCGTGTCCGCGGCAGGACGGATCGACGGCGAGCGTACGAACCTCCGCGAGGTCTTCCCACATGACGTGCAGTGCGCCGCAGGCCACCACCGCGCCGTTGTCGTCGCGTTCCGCGACCCAGAACTCCTGGACGGACTCGAACAGTGTGACGGTGGGCTTGTCGAGCAGAATGCCGTCGCGCGAGTAGGCGTCGATGAGCCTGCGCACTGTCCGCACGTCCGTGGTCCGCGCCCGGCGGATGGTGACCTCCATGGCGGGACGTTATCGCGCCGGCCCCGCTCCGGTCTCCCCGGTATCCGCCCCGGGCTCCGCGGAATCCGGCGGGGCGGGATCGGCCGGGAACAGGGCTGCCACCCGCAACGCGTCCCGCAGCGCCTCCCGTTGCTCGGGCGACATCAGGCCGAAGAAGTGCACCAGGGCGGCCGCGGGATTGTCACTGGTGGCCCAGGCGTCGTTCATCAGCGCCGCCGTGTACGCCTCGCGGGACGACACCGGCTCATATCGATAGGCCCGGCCGGCGCGCTCGCGGCGCAGCCAGCCCTTTCTGTGGAGCTTGTCCAGGACGGTCATCACCGTGGTGTACGCGATTTCGCGTTCCGCCTGCAGATCCAGGAGAACCTCGCGAACCGTGACCGGTCGGTTCCACTGCCACACCCGGGTCATGATGGCGTTCTCAAGTTCGCCGAGTTGCCGGACCATAGTGCGGCCAGGATAGGGAGTGAATGGGGCAAATCTTGTGAAGTGCCACCAAACCGGCGCGCCCCCCCCCCCCCGGAAAGGGGCAGGGGGCGCCCCCGGGTTAGTGGGGGGCGGACGGGGGATTGGCCCCCGGCCCACATTGGGGTGGGGGGCCCCCCCCCGCTGCGGGTT
>NZ_JBHJUK010000124.1:0-27147 GCF_042266225.1 Kitasatospora sp. NPDC056181 | reverse complement strand
CCTCCGGTCAGGCACGGCACCACCGCTCCGCCCGAGGCGCCGCTCCCCCGGCGCCGGCACCCGAAGGATCGCGATCATGTCCATAGTCGTCATCGCCGACTGGCTCGCCGCCCCCGGCTCCGAGCAGCGCGTGGCCGGGCTGCTGCCCGCCCTCACGGACGCCGCTGTCGCACAACCCGGCGTCCTCGCGTTCCGGGCCGTGCGCTCGCAGCGCGACCACGCCGCGTTCGTCGTCATCGCCGAGTACGAGGACCGGAACGCACACGCGGCGCACCGGGAAAGCGACCACTACCGCGCGCTCGTGCTGGACGGCATCGCCCCGCTGCTCATCGACCGCCAGTCCGAGGAGTACTCGCTCCTCTGAGCGGCGGAAGGCTCCGGCGTGCCGGACCGGCTCCCCGCCCACCGGCCGGTCGCAGGCCCGCTACGACCGCACGGGCAGCGGACGCGCAGGCGCCCGCAGGTGGTGCACGCGGAAGTACGCGGTCACCACGCAGGCTTCGAAGCCGGCAATGACCAGCAGCGCGGGCCCCGGTCCGAGGCGGAGCAGCAGCGCGCCGGCCACACCGCCGACGAAGATGCCGAGGACGGTCGCGCCGCGCCGCGCCGTGCCCGCGCGAGCGCCGGGCCCCGGGACGACGCGGCGCCCGACGACGCGGCGCCCGAGGATGTGGCACCCGACGACAACAGGTCCGCCAGGATCTTCACCAGCGCGATCTGCATCACCGTGGTGGGCATGTCGGGGACCCCCGCCTCCAGCATCCCGCGGCTGCGCCATCCCATCGCCCCCGCGATCAGCACCACGACGACGGTCACGGCGTGGTCGGGGAGGGCGCCGGTTCCGCCGACAGCGACGGCGTACCCACCGCCGGCGCCGATCATCGCGGCCTCGGTTGCCAGCACGAGCAGGAACCAGCGCCGCCCCCGCCGGCCCACTCCCGCGATGGCGGCGTGGGCTGCCGCGACCCCGAGCACGAAGGCGCCCAGGGCCTCGGCCGGACGGCCGACCTGCACCCCGGCCGTCTGCGCGACCCCGAAGGCGAGCAGCAGGACGTTCCCGGTGGTCAGTGCCGCGAAGACGTGCCCCAGCCCGAGGAAGGTGACCGCGTCGACCGCGCCGGCGGTCACGGTCAGGGCGGACATCACCAGGCTGATGCGGACCGGGCCGCGTGTCGGGTCTGCGGGCACGCCGTCAGTGTGACGACCTCCACCGGCGCACCACGCGTGACACGCCGCCCGCAGGACTCCGCCCGGGGAGCGCCCGATCGGCCGCCGGCTCCCGATGCGGCTGATGTGGCTCATGTGGCCGACGCCGACGAGCGCTCAGCCGTGACCGTCGACCAGATCCACCGCGGCGTCGGCGAACGCGCGGACCCGGACGGTGCAGCGGTCCGCCGGCCAGATCAGGCCCCATTCCAGCGGCGGCGCGTCGTCGATGGGTACGTAGCTGACGTCGGGGCGCGCGTAGTAGCGCCTGGTGTGGGCACCGACGGGCAGGGCCCCCTGCCCGGCCCCGACGAGCGTGAGCGCCTCCTGGAAGGTCCCGGCCGTCGGACCGGGAGCGGTGGGCGTGGCGGAGCCCGACCGCCGGGGCGGTTCGGCACCGTGGTCCGGCAGTTGCACCAGGCGGACGCGCGCCAGGTCGTCGGCCGAGACGGTGCCGCGGCGGGCGAAGGGATGGTCGACGGGAACGGCGAGCATCCGCGCCTCGCGGACCAGGACCGGGCCGGCGGCCATGTCGGGTTCGCCGGCGGGGAGGGTGCTCAGCGCGAGGTCCACCTCACCCGAGCGCAGCCACGGCAGGAGCTGTCCCGCCTGCACCTCCCGGATGCGCACCTCGCAGTCGGGGATCCGCTCGCGGAACAGCTTGGTCACACCGACCAGGAGTTGTGCGGCGGCCGCGCTGACGAAGGTGACCTGCAAGGTGCCGGAAACCCCTCGCCCCGCCTCGACGGCCCGTTCCAGAGCCGTGCACACCCCCGCCCAGGCCGGCCCCAGATCCTCCCGCAACTGTGCACCCGTGACGGTGAGTTCGACGCGGCGGCTGGTGCGCAGGAACAGCGGCACACCCACCCTCCGCTCCAGCTTGCGGATGGTCTGGCTGACGCGGGCGGTGGAGACGTGCAGACGCTCGGCGGTGCGGCCGAAGTGCAGTTCCTCCGCGAGCGCCAGGAACGCCTCCACCTCGTGCCGCTCGATCATGCGCCCTCCCGTCGTTAAGCCCTAGTTCACGATCATTGCGCAGACGGCCATTGGTCGCCAGCGATCACCGCGGCAGAGTGGGTGACATCGAACACGACCTCCGTCAGCCACAGGAGAACACGATGAACACCACCGCCCACCACGCCCTGACCGCGCAGCCCGCCGACACCGCCGCGGTGGTCGCCGAACTGCGTGACCGCGCCGAAATCACCGACGCCCTCTACCGGTTCGGACTCGGCCAGGACCTGAAGGACCGTGAGCTGTTCGCCTCGGCCTTCACCGCGGACGCGGAGCTGGACTTCCGGCCGGCCGCCGCACGCTGGGGCGGCAAGCCTCCGGTGATGGTCGGCCGGGACACCATCGTCGACGCCATCCTCGCCATGTTCACCGGCCGGGTGGACACCACGCACCAGGTCACCAACCCGCGCATCACCGTCGACGGGGACACCGCCCGCCTCACCGCACTCGTCGAGGCCCAGCACCTGCTCACCGCCGACCCGGGCACGCACGCCCTGCTCAAGAACCCCTACACGGTCGACCTGGTGCGCGACGGCAGCCGCTGGCTCATCCGCCGGATGCGCATCGACAACACCTGGTACACCGGGGACCCGGTCGCCGTCTTCGGCGCCTGAGGACACCACGCCGGACGGCCCTCCTCACCCGACAACGCCCGACGGCACCCGGCGCGACGGCACCCGGCGGGCGGGCACGCCCACAAACCACCAATGCACGGCCGACCGCCACGCCTCCGACCGCCGGCCCGTCCGTTCCGGGCGTACTCGTGGCACCGACGCTTTCCGTGCGGTGGGCGCCTACGGCCGCCGTCAGGGGGCACAGTCGCGGCAGATCGGCCCGCCCTGGTCGTCCGTGTGGGCGGGACCCGCAGCCGTGGAGGGCGCAGCCGCTCAGGAACGCCCACTTGCGCCCGATGAGCGCGCCGACCTTGCCGCCGGGGCTCACCGACCGCCAGGAGCGCCATGGTCCCGGCGGCCCCGGCAACCCCGGCGGGCGGATCCACGACCCGCCACGAACGCCAGCCGACCGGCGGCGGTCACCGCCTGTGGCGCAGGCTCAGTCGCCGGGATGAGCCATCGAATCGATGGCAACGGCTGCGGCGAGGACGGTGGTGTGGTCGGTATCGGGACCGATGTCCACGCCGTAGGTGTCCCTGACCCGGAACCACTTCTTGGAGACCTCGGCGATCTTGTAGCCGTCGCGCTCGATGGTGTACTCGTGATCAAGGACGTTGCCCTCGACCGTGAGCTCGACGCCGCTCTCCTGCTTGATCCTCCACCGGTCGCGGACCGGGCTGACCATGGCCTTCTTGACGACGGCGACGCGATGTCCGTCCGCATCGTCGATGGCCATGGAGTCCTTGATCCGCATCGGCCGGCTCTGGACGGTGGCGACCCGGTGGCCCTGGGGATCCTCGATGTGGTAGGTCCGCCGGGCTCGCATGACCTTCCCGTTGACCTTGTAGACGTGGTCGCCGGCGTCGTTGTCGATCCAGTAGTCGTCGCCGATGGCGATCATCTTCTGCTGCATGCAGTACCGGGTAACACCTTCACCGCTTTCGAAGGCGTGGTTGGCCTCTCGGCGAGCCCTTCGTTCCTCGAACATCGTGCGGTCCTTCCGGATCCGGGCGTTCGGCACCGGCAGGGCGCGGGCTGCGCCGCGACCGGCACCTGCGACGCCTCCATCCTCCGCCCTTCCCGGGCCGGACGCTCCGGCCTGCGGCTCCGCCCCGCACCGTGGCGGCCACCGTCACCGCCTGGCGCGCCGGCGCGCGAGGAACCAACCGATGACCAGCCCGGTGGCGAGCGTCACCGTGAGTACCGCCCACAAGGGCAGGGTGACGGTCGTGACCCAGAGCGTGATGGCCACGGAGTCCGTGTTCACGGCGATGAACCAGATCGCGAGGACCGCAAGGACCCCGATCCCGATCGTCCGCAACCGCACATCCCGGCCCTTGACCGTGAGCTTCGAATGACGCGGCGACTGGGCGTTCTCTGCCATGGCCCCAGTATGGTCCGACATGCCCGATATGCGCCACGAGGACGGCCGCCTGGTCACCGACCGTCGACCTCGCCCGAGCGCTGCAGGACGTCCCGGTCGGAGCTGGATCCGGAGACCCGACTGCCGCCGAGCGCACGCTGACCGCTCCGCCGGAAGCGGAAGGTGATCGCCGCCGTCCGGCCGAAGCCGGCCCGGACACGTCAGCGGCGGTGCCAGACCGGGCTGCGCCAGGCGCCGCCGACGGCTCCGACGCCCTGGAACCCTCCGGACCCTGCGCCCCCGGGCCCGAAGCCGTCCACCCCGAAGCCGTCCACCCCGAGGCCGTCACCCGGGCGGACGCTCCCCGGCCGCTCGCTCACGTAGCAGTCGTCGCAGCCGAGCGCCGCGGCCCAGCGGAAGCCCCGCGCTTCGAGGAACCGTCGGACCAGCGCGCGGGCGGGCAGCCAGTTGTGTTCGACGGTCAGGACCCGCACGGTGTACTCGTCGAAGGGGAAGCTGCGCAGGATGGTGAGCTCCGAGCCCTCGGTGTCCAGGCTCCAGTAGTCGATGACGGGCGGAGCGCCGTACTCGCGCAGCACAGAGCGGACGGTGCGGGCGGGCTTGCGGACCGTCGGCGGCGGACCGCCCGGCGACGCGCCGAGGAGGCTCCGGGCGCGGTCGAGCAGGGCGGGGTGGTACTCGTCGAGGATGCCGCCGATGGTTCCGGCCTCGACGAACTCGACGTCGTCGTCCCGCTCGTAGAGGCAGCAGTTGACGCAGTGGCAGCGCCGGTTCGCGACCAGCTCGGCGTAGAGGGAGGCGTTCGGCTCGACGCAGATGCCCGTCCAGCCGAACGCCTGCTCCAGGACACGGGTGTTGCTGACCACGACGCCGTCGGACGCCCCGGAGTCGAGGAAGAAGCCGCCGCGCATGCCGTTCAACGCCCGCAGCACGAAGTGGTCCTGCCCGTACTGCGAGGTCATCGGCGGGTGCCGCGGGCACGCGCGAACGCCGCCGAGCGCCACGCTCCGTCGGCGGCCGTCGCCGCCGTGCGGGCACCGATCTCCGGGTCCGCCTGCGGGTTGCGGTGGTGGACGTCGTCGGCGCGTTCGCCGTAGAGCATGGTGATGTTGATCCGCCGGTTCTCGTAGCCGGGTTTGAAGCGGACGCCGGCGGTGGCGTGGAAGAGGTCCGAGTTGAAAACGATGGCCCGGTTGGCCCGGTAGGGGATCTCGACCGAGCGGACGTCGCGGCTTCGCAGGTAGGAGCCGATGACCTCCGGGCTGCCGTTGTAGGTGGCGAAGTCCCAGTCGGGCGGGGCGTCCGCGCGGTGCACCAGGAGCCCGCCGCTGCCGGGGTCGAGGTTCGCCTCGGTCGGCGTGATCCAGAAGTTGACGTTGACGGCCGCGAAGTCGGCGTGGGTGTTCCCTCCCGGCGGCAGGACGTGCCCGTTCTTGAACGCCCAGAGCTGGCGCAGCGGGTACCGCGCACCGATGACGCGCGGCAGCGCGTCGCGGAGCTCCTGGGCGATCTGGAGCAGCAGCGGGCAGTTGAAGCCGTCCCGGAAGAACGCGCCGAGCCGGCCGTGCGCGTAGCGGTTGGCCGACCAGACGGTCGACTCCAGGCAGAAGGAGCGCAGGCTTTCCAGGGCCCGCGGGGTGAGGAGGTCGTCGATGACCACCACGCCGGCCTGGTCGCCGAGGTAGCGTTCCTCCACCTCGGCGGGGTCCCAGCCGTCGGAGAGCGCCCGCTCCAGCCGGGGTGCGGTGCCGACGTGCACGAGCCTGTTGTAGACCTGCCCGATCGCCTCGTCGTCGGCGCCGGTGAGCGGCACCTGGCCGGACGCCCCTTGCTCGGCGAGCCGGTCGGCGATCCGGCGGTAGCGGTCGATCACGGTGTCGAAGCCGCTGCCGAGCAGACCGCGCCCGCGCAGGTGGCGGAACTGCTCGATGTCGTGGTGCAGCTTGGCGACGGACAGGTAGGGCACGGGCACCGGGGGCAGCGCCCCCTCCCCCTCCGGCGCCGGACGGCCCTGCGGGTCGAGGCCGCTGCGCCAGCGGGCGAAGGCGAAGAGCCGGCCGTAGTCGCCGCCGAGGCGGAGGTCCCCGGCGTCCAGCGCGCGCCAGGCCAGGCGGTCCAGCCAGGCGAGGTTCCCGGGGGTGGCGACGTCGGGCCGGCGCCACAGGTCGAAGCACTCGTCGATCCGGCCGTTCGTGGCCAGCCCGGCCGTCAGGTCGCGGGCGCGGGCGGCGGGGGCCGGCGTCGCCGTCACCGGGTGGCCCCGGCCGGGCGTCACCGGGTGGCCCCGACCGGGCCGAGCAGGCCACGGTCGCGGAGCCGGGTCGCGAATCGCATCAGCTCGGCCAGTGCCACGGAGTCCCGGCCGGCCCCGAGGATCTCCCGCAGGTCGCCGAGGTCCTCCAGCATCGAGACGTGGGTGCCGCTCTGCTCGGTGAGGGGGTCCGTCCCGCCGCCGCCCGTCGAGATGTGGGTGCCGCTCTGCTCGGTGAGCGGGTCGGCGACCTCGACGACGGCCGACACGTGGGTACCGCTCTGCTCGGTCAGCGGGTCGGCGCCCGTGGACATCTCGGTCGCGGTGGACTCACGGAAGACCTGGCTGCCGACCAGGACCGACGGCACGAAGGAGTCGAGTCCGACGATCGGCTCCTGTTCGGCGGAGCTGCGCAGCAGTGCCCCGACGACGTGTTCCGCGCGGTGCTCGACGACCGCGCGGCCGAAGTCGGCCAGCAGAGCGTCCGGCCGGCGGTCCTCGCGGCGGTGCGTCAGGATCTGCTCGCGGAGCCAGCGGACGAGGGCGGGGTTCGACATCACGGCGTAGACGAAGTGGTTCGCGGTGTCCGCCTGCTGCGGCGTCAGCCTGGTGCCGCGCACGTACTCCGCGATGATCTGCGCGGGGTCGGTGACGAACTGCTCGCGCAGCAGGAAGTCCGTCGACATCGCCTTGAAGAGGGCGTCCAGTCGCCGTGCCGCCGCGGCCTCGTGCACCGTCGGCGTCCCGTTCCCGGTGTTCTCCATCGTGGTCCCTGCCTGTCTGTTGGTCGATTGCCTCTGCCGCGCCGGTCGTTGCCGTAGCGGTCGTCGCCGTAGCGGTCGTCGCCGTAGCGGTCACTTCCGTACCGATCACTGCTGTAGCGGTCGTTGCCGCAGCGGTCACGGCCGGCCCGATCTCTGCCGCACCGGTCGCTGCTGCACCACGCACGGCCGCACCCCTCACCGCCGCGCCGGTCGGCCCGCGGAGGAACGTACTCGGGCGGCCCTTCCCCGGCGCGGATCCGGCGCGCGACTCCCCGGAGGTTCCGGCGAACGGGTCCGGCCCGGGTGCCCGGCCGCTGGCGTGTCGACTTCCCGGCCGCCGGTGCGCCGGGTCTCACAGCCGCAGGATGTGCACGAAGAAGGTGCCCCGCCCGTCCTCGATCAGGTGGACGGGCAGGCACCCGGCCTCCTGGTAGACCTCTACCCAGCCGGCGCGGTCGCCCGGGGGCACGCCCTGGCCGGAGATGACCTGGACCACGTCGTGCAGGGCGTGCATGCGCGGCCACGGCGGTTCCCGGCGACCGACCTGGCCGTAGTAGTCCGCCACGATCAGCGCCCGGCCGGGGAACAGCTCGCGCAGCCGTCGGAGCCACCCGACGGCCGCGGCCCGGCCGTCCGCGAAGAACTCGTTGAGCAGGCTGGCGGCGGAGAGCGTCTCGACCTGCTCCCTGATCCCGGCCGCCGGCGCGCTCTCCAGGTGGGAACAGTCGCCGTGGAGCACCGTCACCCGGCCCGCCAGGCCGGCTTCGGCGAGCCGGCGCCGCGCCCG
Organism: Kitasatospora sp. NPDC056181; assembly: GCF_042266225.1. Classification (NCBI taxonomy): domain Bacteria; kingdom Bacillati; phylum Actinomycetota; class Actinomycetes; order Kitasatosporales; family Streptomycetaceae; genus Kitasatospora; species Kitasatospora sp. NPDC056181. The sequence goes on along the minus strand of NZ_JBHJUK010000124.1, from coordinate 19,127 downwards.
CCCGCACATGGCGGCGTTGGCGTCGACGCCCCAGCCGGTGAAGTCCGGGTCACGCCCGGCCAGGTCCATGAGCAGTGTGCCGGTCCCGCAGCCGAGGTCCAGCAGGCGCCCGAGGCCGAGCTGGGCGATGACCTCGGCCATCAGCCCCAGTGCCGGGGAGCGGTCGAACCCGGCGAAGGCGTCGGCGTGCCGGGCCCGGTCGACGGTGGCGGCGGCGTGCCGGGGCTCGCGCAGGAGGGCGCGCAGCTGCCGGGCGTTCGGCCCGTAGGCGCCGATGTACTGGTCGAGCAGGCCGCGGGCGTGCGCGTCGTAGTGGGGCGTGGCGCGGTAGCCGTCGGGGGTGTGCTCCAGCAGCTCGGTGCGGGCGGCCGTGTAGTCGAGTAGGGTGGCCAGCCATGCGGCGTCGAGTCCGGCGCGCTCGGCCAGATGCTCGGCGGGGCCGGGCCGGTCGAGCGCCGCGAGGATGCCCTCCTCGTGGAGGGCGGCCACGGCGTGGGCCAGGTGGAACCCCTCGACCAGGTCGAGGGCCGTCCAGCGCTCAGCCACGGACGCCCGCCTCCGCCCGCCGCCCGGCGGGGACGATGACCCCCGTGTCGGCCAGCAGTTGCAGGTGCTCGGCGCCGGGCTCCCAGCCGCCGGCGAGCTCACCGAGCGCGCTGCGGACCTCGCCCATCGTCCGCGGCTCGCGGAACAGGCTCAGGGCTGCGTGGGTCGCCGGGTCGATCGCGTAGTCGCGGCAGCCCGCGTCCGCGGCGAGCACCACGCGGCAGCCGACCCCGCCCGCCTCGGGCTCGCCGAGCGGCGGACCGTCGGCCGGCAGGGCCGCGATGCGCCCGAGCAGCGTGGCACAGTCGTGGATCCCGTCGAAGAGCACGGCGCGTGGCGACAGCGCGTACCGTCCGCCACCGCCGTCGGCGGGGCTGGCCGGCCGCCGGGCGGCACGGAGGTCCCGGACGTACCGGACGAGCGAGTGGGCGTGGTGCCCCGCGCCGAGCGTGTCGGCGACGAAGGCCCGGACGAAGCCGGTGTCCACCGGCCCTTCCCAGCCGGTCCGGCCGTGCCAGTCGCGGGCCCGCCGGGTGAACGTGCTCAGCCGGCCGTCGAAGTGACGCAGCAGGTAGGCGGCGACGGTGTGCCCGAGTTCGGTGACGGCGCGGTGCAGGTCGACGGCGAAGACGTGGTCCTCGCGCGGCATCGCGCCGGGGTAGTAGTGGTACGTGGGGAAGAGGTCCGGGTGCTCGCGGACGCAGGTCTCGTCGGCCTCGCCGAGCAGCCAGCCGTTGAACTCGGTGCGGTAGCCGTCGTACCGCAGCCGGCCGCCGAGCGCGGCGTGCTGCGCCGTGCCGGGTTCGGGCAGCAGGACGTGCAGTTGGGTGGTGCAGGCCTTCCGCGGCCGGCGGAGGCAGTCGCCGAGGAGGTCGAGGGTGGCGTCCTGGTCGGCGGCTTCCTCCTCGGGGTGGCCAGTGATGAACGAGACGGTGGCCGCGATGCCGAGGCGTTCGGTGTGGTCGAGAGCGGCCGGGAGGAGTCCGAGGTCCAGCCGTTTCTTGATGATCTGCTGGAGGCGTGGCGAGCCGGTCTCGATGCCCAGGTAGAGGGCGACGCACCCGGCCGCGGCCATCCGCTCCAGCAGCTCGGCGTCCACGCAGTCGACCCGGGCGGAGACCCGCCAGGTGTAGCCGCGGTCCCGGACGGCGTCGCAGAAGTCCAGCACCTTGCGGCGGTTGACCGTGAACAGGTCGTGTTCGAGCTTGAAGTCCCGTGTGCCGTACCGCCGGTGGAGCCGGTCGAGGTCTGCGACCAGGCGGGCCGGGGACTTCAGCCGGTACGAACGCTGGAAGAAGGTCGCCGTCGAGCAGAAGGTGCAGCTGAACGGGCAGCCCCGGCCGGCCTCCACCCGCAGGTAGTCCAGGGGGAGTTCGTCGACCGGGTACAGGTCGTAGGCCGGCTCCGGGAGGGTGTCCAGGTCGGTGACGAGCGGGCGCCCCTCGGTGATCCGCACGTCGGCGGCGAACGGCGCGGTGCGCCACGAGACGCCGGGGATGTGGGAGAACCGGCGGTGCTCCAGGGCCTCCAGGACGGGCGGAAGGGTCTCCTCGGCCTCGTGGCGCACCACGACGTCGAAGCAGCCGAAGCGTTCGAGGATCTCGCGGTGCAGCATGGTCGCGTGCGGGCCGCCGAGCAGGACGGGCAGGTCGGGCGCGGTGCGTTTGAGCTCCTCGGCGACCCGCAGCGCGAAGATGAAGCTGCAGCCGAGCGTGGTGAAGCCGACGGCGTCGGGCCGGTCGGCGAGCAGTTCGGCGGCGGCCCGCCGGTACAGGGTGGTGTCGTAGTCCAGCCGCCCGGAGCGGACCAGGCGCTTCGGGTCGTACACGGTGACGTGGTGGCCGGCCCGGCGGGCGACGGCGGCGAGCGAGACGAGCCCGAGGTGGGGGTGGACGTCGAGTGCGCCGAGGTCGTGGTGGCCGGGCAGGACCATGTTGTCGACGAGGATCAGACGCACGGGCTCTCTCCGATCGGGGGTGGGGCCGCGCCGGTGAAGGTCAGCAGGCGCAGTTCGGTGAAGCCCTGGAGGACGGTGAGCAGGCTGCCCGGGTCGCAGCGCTCCCCGGTGACCGCGCCGAGCCCGCGGGCGAGCTCGTCGACGGTGGCCCGGCCGTCGACCAGGCCGAGCAGGTAGCCGGCGAGCGGCGTGATCCCGGTGACGTGCACCCGCTGGGTGCCCTCGTCGCGCCAGTAGAGGAGGGTGGGTCCGTCCTCGTCGCGGCGGACGCCGGGGGACGCCGGGCCGGGCTCGGCAGCGGCGGCGGGTGCAGCCCCGGGCGCGACGGCGTCGGATTCGATCAACTCCTTGAGCGCGCGCGGGTGGTGGAGCGCCTCCCGGACCGCGTGTGCGCCGGCCGGGCGGGGTACGGAGTCCGCCCGCGGCGCCCCGGGGGCGGTGAAGGGCTCACCGGTCGCGTGGCGGAGCCGCTCGACGGTGAGCTCGTGCCCGAGGGCGTCCAGCACCAGGGCCTGCGCCGGGTCGTCCGCGGCGAGCCGGCCTTCCAGGAACCCGGCGAAGGCGGTCAGCCGGAGGCGCAGGTCCAGTCCGCCGCGCCGGGAGAGGCTGGTGAACCGGGGCGCGTAGTCCGCGAACACCTCGATCTCCAGGTCTGCGCGGGCGAGGGCGGCGAGGGTGAGCGGCAGGACGCGGCGCAGCGGGTTCTGCCGCACCATCGTGACGAAGCCGGCGAATCGGCGCAGGGCGTCGAGGTCGAGCGCACGGGTGATCGCCGCGTCGGCCTCGCACCCCACGCCCCCGTCGCTCCCCGTTCCGGCGTCGGTGCCCGTTCCGGAGTCGGTGCCTGTTCCGTCGGCCGGCCAGGTGCCGATGGTCCCGGGGTCCGCGAGGCCGGCGGCGATGTAGGCGTGGACACGGGGTGCGGAGAACACGAGGCTGTCCTCCGCCGTCCCGCGCACGCCACCGATCCCGATCCCGGTTGCGGTTCCAGTTGCGGTTCCGGTTCCGGCGCTGGCGCTGGCGCTGGCGCTGACGCCCGGCGAGCCGCTCATGCCTCCACCAGGTCGCGCACGCGCTGGAACTGCTGCTGGAGCAGGGAGAGTTCGGGCGGCTCCGGGGCCCAGTTGTACTCGAAGGTGACGGCGCGGGGCCGCGCCCTGCGTAGGGCCTGGGCCAGCAGCTCGAAGACCGGCTCGGGGGCCGGCGTCGCGTGGTCGTCCCAGGCGATCCCGGACTGCATCTTGAGCCCGGAAAGGTGGAACTCCACCACCCGCTCCAGCGGGAGTCGTTCGAGCTCGCGGGCGGCGTCGAAGCCCGTGTTGACGGCCGAGATCAGGAAGTGCGTGAGGTCCAACAGCAGGTCCAGCCGGTCGTTGCGCTCGCAGAGGCGGCCGGTGAAGTCGACCAGCGACATGGTGCTGCCCGGTACGTGGAAGTACTGGGGCGGGTTCTCCAGGATGATCGGCACGGGGTAGCGGTCCTGGAGGGGCTTGAGGTTGTCGAGGACCTGCTCCAGGGTCTCTTCGCTCAGCTGCGGGCAGACGGTGTAGCTGAGCGAGGTGGGCTCGGCGTCCTCGGCGCCCGGTCCGGCGGCCTCGGCCCGGATGTAGGCCAGGTGCTCGCCGATCCAGGGGGTGCGCGTCCGCTGCCGCCACTGCTCGATGGCCTCCAGGGTGCTCTCCTCCGGCCTGACGAAGCCGCCGACCGACATGCTCGCGCAGTGCAGGACGAGCGGGATCTGCCGCTGGATGTCCGCGGTGGCGGGTGCGTGCCGCAGTTGCTCGAACGGGATCTCCACGTAGTCGAGGGCGCCGGGCAGCCGCTCGACGAGCTCCGCGACGTACGGGCTGTGGGCCAGCCCGACGGCGGTGCCGGCGCGGTCCGGGTCGAAGTACTCCACTCGTCTCCTGCTCTCCCGGTGTGGCCGGTGGCCTCCCCCGCCAGGTGCGGGGAAGACCACCGGCGTGACGGTCAGTCCCAGAGGTAGCCGTCCTCGGCGCGGATGTTGCCGTCGAGGATGTCGATGCTGGCGTTGTGCGCGGTCATCCGGAGATTGCCGTTGCGCAGGCAGGTGCTGATGGCCTGCTTCCGCTCCTCGGTGAGCTCGAAGCCGAGCTCGATCTTCGGGGAGCGCAGCTGGATGCTGTGCTCCGCGGCGCGTCCGTTCACCGTCGGCCCACGCGCCGAGGGCTTGCCGTTGCCGTTACTGCCCATGCAGATCACCCCAATCAGGTGGAAAACATGCTGGAGTCATCCATAGGGGCACGAACGGTTACGCATAGTCAAGGATCACTGACGCGTCGTCAACTCCGCTTCGGCCGAACGGGCCAGTCGGCGTGCCTGCGACCGGCGCGGGTCGGGGCGGCGGCCCCAGGGGCAGGACAGTGGAGCGCCGAGGTCAGGGCGGTGGCCCGGCGGGGGTCAGGGCAGCCGGACCAGCTCGCGCAGGGGCCCGTCGGCCCGCCCGCCCCGGACCGGGCCGTGACCGGGCTCCCGGACCAGCAGCCGCACCTCCGCAGCCGGAACCAGGGCCGCGCGCAGCCGCCAGTCGATCTCCTGGTCCCCTGCCAGGCTCAGGTCCCACCTGCGGAGGATTCCGGCCAGCGCGGCCGTCAGTGCGGTCATGGCCAGATGGCGGCCCAGGCAGTAGCGGTCCCCGCCCCCGAACGGCAGGTAGTCGAAGGCCGAGGGGCGGGCCGAGCGCCACCGGCCCGGGTCGAACACCGCCGCCGGCGCGTCTCCGGCGAACTCCCGGTGGGCGACGAACGGGGAGACCAGCAGCTCGCACCTGGCGGGGAGCCGGTGCCCGCCGAGAAGGGTCTCCCGGGTGGTCACCCGCACCATGACGGCGTTGGGCGGCAGGACGCGCAGGCTCTCGCGGACCACGGCTTCGAGCAGCTCCCTCCCTCGCCCGGAGGCGCCCTCCCCCGATCGCAGCAGGCGGCACAACTCACCGTGGATGTCGGCGAATTGGGTGAGCAGCAGGACCGTCCAGACGAGCGCGGCGGCCAGTGGTTCGCTGCCGGCCAGGAAGAACGCACTGGCGTGCGCGGCGAGTTCGCCCTCCGGCAGCAGCTGCCCGGCCTCGTCCCGGGCGCGGCTCAGTCCTGCCAGCAGGCAGCCGCCCTTGCCGGAGGGGCTGCCCGGCGCACGGTGGTGGCCGATCCGGGCCCGCAGGGCGGCCTGGAGGTCACCACCTGCGGTGGCGAGCTCGGTGTGCAGCGCGGACCGAACCCGGCCGTCCGGCAGGCCGGTTGCGGCGTAGCGGCGGCGCAGGGCCAGCAGGTGGTGGCAGCCGTCGCCGAGGCCGCGGTCCCCTGCCGCGTCGCCGAACAGCAGTCCGCCCATCAGCGCGTGTGAGAGCCGGTTCATCTCCTCCGCGAGCCCGACGACCTCGCCCGGCCGCCAACTCCCGGCCAGCGCTGCGGTTTCGTCCGCGACCAGGCCGGCGCACCGCTCGGCGAGCCGCCGGGTGAACAGCGGCCCGAACGCGCGTCGGCGCTGCCGGTGGACGGCGCCGCCCATGCTGAACAGCCCCGAGCTGAGCGCACCGACCACCGGCGGCAGCCCGTCCCGCTCGGCCATGGTGGCCGGCCGTCCGAACGTCTCGGCACCCAGGAGGACTTCGCGCACGTTGGCGGCACCGAAGGCTGCGACGCACCCCGCCGTGCCCAGCCCCCGGGAGAACACCGGCACCCCGTCCGTCAGCACAGCAACGTCGCCGTCCTGGCGCCGGGCGGCCAGCAGTGTCGACAGCGGATCGGCGAGCAACAACGCGTGCCGGTCCGCCCCGCCGGGCCGGCCGGTGTGCTGAGCGAGCATGGGCCCAGCTTCACACCCCCTGCGGGCCCCGCCGGGACCAACGCGCCGACGACGCCCGCCCCGGTTTCCCCGCACCAGCCGCCCACCGCCCCCGGCAGGCACCGGCTGGACCCTGGACAATCCGGACCCCGGGGCAGGACGGGCTCCCGGGGACAGGAGGGGCCCCGACCTGGCGGACTCCGTGACGTACCGTCAGTTCTTCGGAGCTTCTCCACCCCGCCCGCGACCGGGAATCGGCGCAGGTGGTGACGGTTTCATGGGGGCTTCCGGAAGGTTCCGTGTGCTTCCCGCGAGAAATTTGTGTGCGGGAGCCTCTTGATCCCGGAACATGACAACCGCAATGATTCGAGTCCGCCCGGCGATCAACGCCCCGGGCAGCCGCCCGACCGGTGGCCGCCCGACCGCCCGACTTCGACCCGGAGGCCCGAGGATGTCAGAGAGCTCCGCGGCCCCCCCGGCCTCCTGTCGTCAGGACGCGACGCTCTACTGCGACCTGGTCGAGGCCGAGTTACGCCGCCAGGAAGCGGACGGATGGTCCATCAGGGCCGCCGCCCCGTGGCGGTTGGTCTCCCCGGACGGCTACCGACTGCGCGAGCAGGGCTGGAAGCTGCACCTGTCCGCCACCCCGCTGTCCGCGCCGACGGTCCTCGCCCGTGCCGCCCGGGTCCTCGTCGCCGAGCGGGCCGCGTTCAAGTTCGCGGCGACGCCGGCGGAGGTCGCGGAGCTGGTCTCGGCCGGCTACGACCGCAGCGGCGGCGGCAAGTTCATCACCGTCTACCCCGCCGACGACGACCAGTTCCGACGGCTCGCCGAGGCCCTGCACCTCGCCACCGCCGGCCTGCCGGGCCCCGGCATCCTCTCCGACCGCCCGTACCGCGCGGACAGCCTCGTCCACTACCGGTTCGGCGCCTTCCGCCGGGCCGACCGGCTGACCGCGGACGGCATCCTGGAAACGATGCTGCGCACCCCCGACGGCGGCTACGTCCGGGACCTGCGGCAGCCGCGCTTCGCCCCGCCACCGTGGGCACCGGTACCCCCGCTGACCGCCTCCGAGCCCGTACCGGACGGTGCGTCCGGTGCGTCCGGTGCGTCCGGTGCATCGAAGGACGGACCGAAGGCCGGCACCTCCGGCGCCGCCGGCTCCCCCGGCGCGCAGCGCACGGTCGTCCTGCTGGACGACCGCTACGAGGTCCGCTCGGCGATCCGGCACTCCTACCGCGGCGGGGTCTACCTGGCGACCGACCGCAAGAGCGGCCGCGACGTGGTCGTCAAGGAGGCCCGGCGGCACGTCGGCGCGACGCTGGCCGGCATCGACGCGACCGACCTCCTGCGCAACGAGGGCCACATGCTGGAGCGGCTCGCCGAGCACGGTCTCTGTCCCCGTGCGCTCGGCCTCTTCCACCAGGGCGGCAACCTGTACCTGGTCCAGGAGCGCATAGCCGGCCTGGACCTGCGTGCCTGGACCACCCGTCACCTCGCCTCGGGCACAGGCGCGAGCACGGAGACAGGAGCGGACCCGACGCAGCCCACGCCCGCGCGGATCGCCGAGCAGCTGGTGGACCTCGTCCGCCGGGTGCACGGTCTCGGCCTCGTCCTGCGTGACCTCAGCCCCGGCAACGTCATGGTCACCCCTGACGGCGCCCTGCGCCTCGTCGACCTGGAGGCGTTCGCCCGCCCCGGCGATCTCGTCCAGCGGGTGGAGACCCCCGGATACACGGCCCCCGAGACGGCCGGGGCGCCGGGCTTCGGACCCGCGCCCGCGCCCGAGGCCGACCTCTTCAGCCTCGGCGCGGTGCTCTTCCACGTCCTCACCGGCGCCGATCCCGTGCTCGCGCCGGACCGGCCCGCCCTGCGCGACCCGGACGAGCGACGGGCCGCACTGCTCGACCACGCACTCGCCGGCCGGCCGGAGCTGCACCCCTACCGGGACCTCGTCCTCGGCCTGATGGCCGAGGACCCGGCCCGCCGCGCACTCCCCACCGCCGGGTCGGCCACCACCCCGACGGCTGCTCCGGCCACCGGGCCCGGCGGGTCCGCCCGGCCGCGCGGGTCCACGGCAGGTGCGACCACCGCTCCCGCGGTCCAACAGCGGCTCCTTGACGACGGGTTGGGCTGGCTGCTGCGCACGATGACGCCCGACGACGGGCGGCGGCTCTGGCCGGCCGGCCTCTCCGGTGCCACCACCGATCCGCTGAACGTGCAACACGGCGCCGCCGGCGTCCTCGGGGTCCTGACGGCCGCCGCCCGGGCCTCCGACGAACCCCGGCTGCGCGAGGGCGTCTCCGTGGCCGCCCGGTGGATCGGCGACCGGATCGGCGACCGGACCGACGACCCGTCACCGGTCCTCCCCGGCCTGTACTTCGGACGCTCCGGCACCGCCTGGGCGCTGCTCGACGCGGCCCGGTTGCTCGACGACCACGCGCTCGCCGGGAGGGCCGCCGACCTCGCCGACCGGATACCCGTCCGCTGGCCCAACCCCGACGTCTGCCACGGCGTCGCCGGCGCCGGCCTGGCCCAGCTGCACTTCTGGCAGACCACCGGTGACCCGCGGTTCCGCCGGCGTGCCGAGACCGCCGCCGAGCACCTGCTCGGCGCAGCGACCACCGGCCGCTCGGGCACCCTCTGGCCCGTCCCGCCGAACTTCGACTCCGCGATGGCCGGTATCCACCACCTCGGCTTCGGCCACGGCGTGGCCGGGATCGCGACCTTCCTCCTGCTCGCCGGGCAGGCCACCGGGCGCGAGGACTTCCTCGACGCCGCGAACCGGGCCGGCGAGACCCTGTTGCGTGCCGCCCGCATCGAGGACGGCGCGGCCGGCTGGGCGATGGACGACCGCCGCCCGCAGGCTCCCACCCATCCACCGCAGTGGTGCAGCGGGGCGGCCGGAATCGGTACCTTCCTCACCCTGCTCTGGCAGGCCGACGCGGACCCCCGCCACCGGGAGGCCGCCGAACAGGCTGCCACCGCCGTCCACCGGTGGCGCCACCGGCTGTCACCCGCAGCCTGCCACGGCCTCGCCGGCAACGCCGAGTTCCTTCTCGACCTCGCGGACGCCCTGGCCGAACCGCGCTACCGGCACTGGGCCGACGACCTCGTCGCCGCCGCCCACGCCCGCAGCGTCGTCGACGACGGGCTGCTCCTCGTCCCCGACGAAACCCTCGCCCGCGTCCACGCGGCGTACAACACCGGACTGTCCGGCCTGCTCGGCCTGCTCACACGGCTGCGGCACGGCGGGACCAGGCTCTGGCTCCCCGCCCCGGGGAGTCCCCGTCGAGACGGAGAGGAGGTGAATCCGACATGACGAACGACGTCACGGCTCTGCAGCAGCTCGACACGGACGAAAGCTACGGTCCTTGGGACGGCTGGATCTGCCCGATCATCAGCTGCTGGTCCTCCCACTACGAGGACTGATCAGTCCCCGTCAGCACGTGCGGGCCGGCCGGCCATCGCATCCCGGCCGGCCCGCAAGCCCCTCGGCCGCCGTCGACTGCGCTCAGCACCCTCGGCGCCGTACGCGCCCCCGTGAACACCTCGGGGGCCGGCGCGCCGCGGAAGCCACCGACTCCCCTCCCCGGCAGGGTCGTTCAGTCCTTGAGACCGGCCGCTCGCAGGCGGGTGCGGACGGCGTCCCAGGCGGGGTCGACCGGGGCCGGGGCGTGACTGCCGACTCCGCGGTCCTTGAAGCCGCTGGAGGTGGACACACAGACCACCGGACCGTCGAGCGGCTCGTCCAGGGCGCGCAGGCCGGCCAGTCCGGCCGCCGCCGACAGCTCCACCCACAGGCCCGCGGAGGCGAGTTCGGCCTGCGCGGCGCGCAACCGGCGGTCGTCCAGGAGCAGCGGCCGGCCGCCGCTGCCACGCAGGGCCACGACACCGCGGTACCCGCTGACCGGGCAGTCGATGCCGTACGCGTCGGTCGCCCCGACCTCGACCCGGGCGACGGGCCGCCGCTCGCGGACGGCGGTCGCGAGCGGGCCGCCGGTGGCCGGCTCGCAGCTGAACAGCCGCGGGACGCGGTCGGTGAGGCCGAGGCGGTGCAGCTCGGCGAAGCCCTTGCCGATGCCGAAGAGCAGTTCGCCGTAGCCGGTCGGGACGAACACCGCAGCGGGGACGCCGAGGTCGGCGACGATCTCGTACGCGACGGTCTTGTAGCCCTCCGGGCCGAAGGAGCTGCCGGTGTGGAAGGGGGTGAGGTTGCTGACCGGGAAGAGGCCGAACTCCGCCACGATGCGCTCGGTCAGCGGCCACCGCTCCTCGACGGGGACCGGCAGGACCACGGCGCCGTACGCGTCGAGGAAGGACCCGGCGGCGGGCGGCACGTCGGGCGAGGTGAGCACGACGCAGCGCAGCCCGGCGCGGGCCGCGTAGGCCGCGGCGGACGCCCCGTGGTTGCCCGAGGAGGCCACCACCACGCCGGGGGCGCCGGTGGCGAGCGCGGCGCTCACCGTACAGCGGTTGAGCCGGTCCTTGTGGCTCCAGGTGGGGTTGCGCGACTCGTCCTTGACGTACACGCCGCCGCCGAGGTCGACCAGTGGCGTGCCGCCCTCGCCGAGCCCGGGAGCGGCCAGCGGCGGCAGCAGCGCCGCCCAGCGGTCGAGCCCGGCGCCGGTCGGCCGCGCGGTGAGGAAGTCGGCCGGCACGCGCGCGTAGTCGTAGTCGACCTCGACCGGGTAGGAGACGGTCTCGGTGCTGGTGCGCGGACAACCGCGGGTCAGCGGGGGAAACAGCGGGTAGCGGACCTGCGGGTCGGCGAGGGAGCGCTGGCCCGAGGCCAGGGACGGTGCTGTCGTCATGCCCGAAAGCCTACGAGGAGGCCGGACGGCGCACTGGCGGTCCGTCTGCTGCGGTCTTCTGCCTACCCCAGCTGCGGTCTGCCTGCCGCGGCTGCTATCTGACGACCCGTCGCGGGCGGCCACGGTGGCGGGGAGCACCGGCGAGGTCAGTGCGTGCGCAGTAGGTACGGGCGGCGCGGTGCGGGCGATGCCGTTGCAGGCGGCGCGGTACGGGCGGCGCGGTGCGCGCGGCGTCAGTGCGGGCCGTCGGGGGCCGGCCTGGCATTGCCGGGTACCCGCGCCAGGTCGTCGAGCAGCCCGGTGAGCCAGAGGGACACGTCGACGGTGTGCAGGGAGGCCGCCTCGGCGGGCAGCCGGGTGGCCGCCAGCCGCTCGGCGCGCAGCGCGTCCCGCGCGTCGGCCACCGCCCGGTCCGCAGCGTCGGCGGGGGCGCGCGCCAGCAAGGCTGCGCCCTGGCTGCGGAACGCCGCGGCCACCTGGTCGGCGCGGCGCACCAACGCCGCCGCCCGGTCCGGGCCGGCGGCCGCGGTACCGGGCGGGATGCGGGCCAGCAGCGGCTCGGCGCCGCGGACGGTGTGCTGCCCGGTGAGCACGGCGGCCTGCCAGTCGGGCCCGTCCTCGGCCGGATCGTGCCGCTCACTGCGGTACTGGGCGTACTGCGCCTCGGTGAGCAGTGCGGAGTGCCGGGCCCGGGCCAGGGCGCCTCGCGCCGGGCCCGTCCCGGTGACGACGGCGACCGTCTCGCTCAGCGCCGCGGCGCTCCGGTCGAGCAGCTCGGCGGTGCGCCGCCGCAGGTCCTGGCCGCCGCCGCGGGGCCAGGCGAGGAGCCCGGCGAGGATGCCGACGGCCGCGCCGGTGGCCACGTTGACCAGCCGGGCCTCGGCCAGCTGCCAGCCGGCCGGGGCCAGCTGGGTGAAGACCATGGCGATCACCACGGTGAACATCCCCTGCGCCCAGGCCAGCCCGAGCACCGGGCCTGCGGTGAACGCGAACAGCATCACCGGTGGCAGCGCGGCGGCGTAGAAGACCGGGTGCTCGCCGACCGCGAGCAGGAGCACGGCGGTGACGCCGGCGCCGCACGCGGTGCCGACCAGGGCGGGGCGCAGTGCCGTCCGGGTGTCGGCTGCACTGGTGCGCATCAGGGTGAGGGTCGCCAGCAGGACCCAGAAGCCGTGCGTCAGGTCGAGGGCGCCGGCCACCAGACGGGCCGCGCTCAGCGCACCGGCCGTGCGCAGGGCGTTGCGGAAGTACACCGAGCGGGTCGTGAGGTTGCCGCGGATACGGCGCCACCAGAGCATCGCAGCCGGTTCGTGGGCGTACCAGAACGGGCCCGGCCGCCGGTCGGGGGGCGTGTCGTCGGGCGGAGCCGGCACGTGGCGGGCGGTGCGGGTGGCGAGGATGAGGAAGCGGGCGCCCTCGGCGGCGTTCAGGGCCACCGTGCCGAGCCCCAGCCGGGCCGCCGCCGTCCGGCCGGGGGCGGAGGCGGAGACGGAGGTGTGGGCGGGGGCGGAGGCGGAGATGCGGGCGGGGGCAGCTGGCACCCCGGCGGGCGCGGGGGCGGTGCGGGCCGCCTCGAAGGCGGCGATCCGCGCCTCGATCGACGCGGCCGACGGGACCGGCCCGCCGCCCGCCCGCACCCCGCCCCCGGCCGCGCGCAGGGCCTGCGCGGTGGCCGTCACCAGGACGGCCACCTGCGGGTGCGGCCCGCCGACGGATCCGAGCCGGCGGACCCGCAACAGCTCGGCGCCGACGTAGTGCAGGGTGGTCGCACAGTGGGCGAGGGCGCGGTCGACCGCGCCGGGCCCGACGGGCCGCTCCATCATCGGGATCCGGGAGAACCGCAGCTCGTCGAGGAGCGCCAGGGCCCGCGCCGACACCGCCGACCCGCCCGTCCCCCCGCCTGCTTTCCCGTCCGCTTCCCCGTCCGCTCTCCCGTCCGCCGCCGCCGGCCGGCGGCCCGCGCACTCGGCGGCGGCCAGATCCGCCAGCTGTGCCAGCGCCCGTGCGGCACGGGCGACGCGGTCGCGGTAGTCCGTCGGCGGCGGCTCCGGCCAGAGCAGCCGCTCGGCCGCCGCGAGCAGGACGAGACCTGTGGCGACGCCGGCCAGTCGCTGCGGCAGGGTGTCCGGGGCGAAGGGCGGGAAGCACGGGAGGATGTAGAAGAGCTGGAGTCCGTTCGCCAGCCCGACCAGCCGCGGCCCGCCCACCGACCCGAAGGCCACTGCGAAGCCCACGCCGGCCATCCCCAGCGCCGCCGTCCACGCGTGCACGGCAAGGGCCGTACCCAGGCACACGAGCGCCGCGGCGAACGGCAGCGTCAGCAGCAGTGTGCGCACCCGGGCCCGCGCGTCGCCCTCGACCCGGGCCAGCACCCCGACCGCGACCGCCGCGAACAGCGCGTAGGTGGCCGTCACCGGCTGGTGGAGGCCGTAGCGGAAGGTGTAGAAGCCCACGCACGCGGCCGCGGTGACCCGGACCGCGCGGTGCACCACCGCCGGCTCGGGGCGGCTGCGGCGCGGCTGCTCGGGCCGGCCCGGCAAGCGGCGCATCCCACCTCGCTCCCATGGGCGTTCGGAGTCGTCGGCCGCACCCGGCCGCACCCGGCCGCGACGCGGCGCGGCCGACGCGGTGGCACGGTCGCGCGGCCGACGCAGTGGCGCGGCTGACGCGGTCCGTACACGGCCGGTCCGCACGAGGCCGGTCCGCGGCCGGTCTGTACGAGGCCGACGCCGTCGGTCTCCGGCCGCAGCCGCGCCGGGCTGCCCACCGGTGGGCACGCCGGGCCGTACGTCTCCACCCTAGGGTGACGGGCCACCGGACGCAGGCCCGGTGGACGGGCCCCGGGACGGTCAGGTGGTGACCTTGGCGATGAACGCGGCGAGGTTCGACACCGTGCGCTGGATCTTCTCCTCCAGAGTGAGCGACTCCGGCATCCGGCCGCCGGAGCCCGTCTCCCTCCGGCCCCGCACGTACAGCGAGCAGGCCAGGTCACTGCACATGTAGGCACCCACCGAGTTGCCCTGGCGACCGGCCGGCCCGGCCTTCGGCGCGACCATGAGCGAGACCCCGCCGGTGTGGGTGGTCACGCACAGGGAGCAGATGCTGCGCCGGGCCTGCCATGCGGCGGCGGCCGGGCTGCGCAGCACGAGCCCCTGCGGGCGTCCGTCGAGTTCGGTGACGAGGTAGGCGCGGTCCGGGGCCTGCGGGTCCCGCCAGCCGAGGAAGTCCAGCTCGTCCCAGGGCTGTTCGACCAGGTCCCGGGGGAGGTTCAGGCGCTTCGCCTCGCCCTTGGTGCAGTTCAGGAAGGAGTTGCGAATGTCGTGCTCGACCAGCTGCTTCATGACATGGAAGGCTAATTTGCCTAAAACCTTTAGGCAAATGGATAAGGGTCGATGGCAAGCAGGGCCACCCGGACAGAGCCCGGGACCCCGGAGCCCCGAACCCCGGCTCCCGGAGCGAGCGGCCTCGCCGACGAGCCTGGGCCCGCCCCGGGCGCGCAGCGGCACATCGGGGCGGGCCCGGAGAACGGACTCGGAGAACGGGCCGGCGTCAGCAGGTGACGGCCACGTCCACGACCGAGGTGGGCGGGGGCGTGCCGAAGTCCGTCAGCGAGAACGACGCGCGGACCGTCGAGCCGCAGGGGACGACGCCGCTCGGGCCGCCGACGTAGGCGGTCCCGGACCCGAAGTAGGCGGAACCGCTCTCCGTGCCGAGCGACTCCCCGCCGACGACGGTCGCGGACACCTTGTAGATGAAGCTCCGGCCGGATCCGGGGGCCAGCTGCGTACTGACGCCGTAGACGCGGACGGACGGACCGTCGACCGTCACACAGACGGTGTTCAGCCGGTTGATCATCCGCACGGACGGGCCGCAGGTCGGCACGGAGGCGGCGGTGGCAGGGGCGGCCGCCGCCGTCGGGGCGGCCGCGACGGTCAGACCGAGGACGGCCAGGGCGGCAACGGTGGAAAGAGCGGGGATGGTTCGGTTCATGGGACTTCTCCTGAGGGTCGGCAAGGCATGCCGTGTGGGGCCGACACCCTGTAGACAATGTGATATGTCACATCTGACATTGATACTCCCATGGCGCCGAAGCCCCCAGGGCACAGCGGGGCTACCGGCGGCAGAACGGTCCGTAAACCGTCCCCCTGTGGCCGAAAGGCCTCCCGCCGATCCGGAGGGGCGCACGCGGGGGCACCGTGGCATCACCCCGATCGTGAAGTTCTGCGCCGAGGCTCCGGTCGGGTCCCGGTCGCCGGGCTGCTCGCGACGCGCCCGGGCGCGCGGACCCGGCCGCGCCACCGGCTACGGCGCCGTACCGGGCGCAAGGGCGAGCGCCGCAGCCGGTCCTCGCGCGACTGCGCCGGTCCGTTCGACGGAATCCGCCAGCTGGTCAGGGCACCGATCGTGCTGGTCCGGGACCGGCTCGACACCCATGGACTCTCCCTCGGCCCCCACCGCCATCACCTTGAGCGCCGAGGTCGGTGACGCCGGCCGCCAAAGCCGCCGCAGCTCTGGAGCCGAAGGGCTGAAGGGCTGGAGGGCTCGCCGACCCTGGCTGCTGGTCCGGCTCCTGCCCGCGCCGGCCGCCACCGGGGCGAGCGGCCGGCAAGGGCTACCTCCTTCGTCGCCACCCTGTGCCCCGGGATTGCTCCTGCCAGTACGCGAGTGCCTGCCGGGTGGTCGCGAGGTCGGGATGGTCCGGGCGGAGGACGCGCAGTTGCTCGTCCAGCAGGTCGGAGAGGAGGGCCACTGCGCCGCGAGGGTCGCCGGACCGGCCGCGCCAGCGGGCGAGGGCGGCGCGGGTGCGGAAGATGGCGGACCGGTCGGGGTCGGTGACCACCGCGTACGCGTTGGACCACGTGTTCCGGGTGCCCTGGGCGATCTCGCGCTGCTCCCCGCGGAGTTGGTCGTTGAGCAGGTCGGTCAGGACGGTCACGGCCCCTCGCGCGTCGCCCGACTCGCCCAGCCAGTGGCCGAAGCGGAAACGGATGTCGAAGGCGCCCGAGTCTGCCGGCCCGGTCGTGTAGAGCCGCTCGTTGACGAGCTGGCGGTACACGACCACCGCCGCGGCCGCGTCTCCCGCCCTTTCCTGCCACTCGGCGGCGTCGCGGAGCAGGGCGAAGCCGGGCGGGCCCGTCCGTCCGTTGACGCTCGCGATGTAGCGGTCATCGGCGAGCAGGTCGCGATAGACGCGTGCGACGCCCGGCAGGTCGCCGGCTCGTTCGAGCCAGTGGGCCAGGCGGTGGCGCAGCTCGGTGACCTCCTCGACCAGGCGGACCCGCTGGGAGGGGTACAGCTCGTACTCCGGGGCCAGCAGGGCCAGTTGATCGTCGATCATCCGACGGTACCCGGTGATCGCGGCGGTGGGGTCGCCGGATTCCGCCCGCAGCCGCGCGATCCGGCCGCGCAGCTTCGTCACGGACTCGTGCCGGGCTCCCAGCCGCTCGGCCGTCGTCGGCAGCAGCGCTTCGAAGTAGTCCAGTGCGGCCTGTGGCCGACCGTCGTCCGCCAGCGTGTCACCCACCCGGAGCACGAGGGCGTGCAGCTCCCGGCCGGTACTCCACCCGTACCGGAGCCCTGGTTCGCCGGAACCCAGCATCAGGGCCCGGTCGTTGCGGGTCAGCGCCTCGACATTGGAGCGCAGCACGTCCGGAGGGAAATCGAGGGCGCGCGAACGCGGGTGCGGCGCCCGGTCCCTCGGGGGAGTCAGGAAGAACGTCGTCGCGTTCGCCTCGTCCGCCGACTTCCGGGACGCGACGAGGAGCAGGTCGGCGGCCACGGCGGCCAGCTCTGCGGCCCGGCTCGCGGGCACACCCTCGCGGACGGCTCGCTGCACCATCGGGTGGACGCGCACCGACCGGTCCTGGTCCGCCGGGTCGTAGTCGAGCAGGCTCCACCGGTGCAGCAGCGCGAGCGCCCCGTCGGCGCGCTCCTCCGGCCCCGCGTGCTCCGCGTCCTCGGCCGGGCGGTCGGTCCGCTGCCGGTCGAGGTACCTGACCGCAGCGGTCAGCACCGCAGCCGGGATGCCGTCGGAAGCCAGCGGCGCCACCAGTTCCAGCAGCATGCGCGCCGTCCCGACCGGCACCTGGGCGTCGGCACGCTCCAGCGCGAGGTCCCAGGCGTATGGCAGCGGCAGGCTCTGCTCGTCCGGCAGACCGCCCGGGTCCGGGACGAGGTCGGCCAGCCGCTGACCGTCGTCGCCGAGCAGCCGCAGGTAGTCGGCGCAGCTCAGACCGGTGCTGCCCAGGTAGGCGGCCGCCTGCGCCAGCGCGAGCGGCAGGTGTCCCAGCTCGCGGGCGAGCGCCTCCAGTTGCTCGGGCGGCTCGAATCGGCCGGACGCGGCGAGCACCGCCGTGAGGTAGTCGAAGGCCTCGGCGGAGCTGAATGACGGCACGGTGACCACCTGCCGGCCAAGCCCCTCGCGGGCCAGGTCCCGGCGCCAGGTGGTGACCAGCGTCCGCCCCACGGGCTGGTCCGGCGGCCAGAGTCCACGCAGGTCGTCGGGGTCGAACAGACCGTCCAGGACGATCAGCCGGCGAACCGTCTCCCCGGCCCCGCCCGGCCGGAGCCAGGCCAGGAACTCCCGCGCACCCTGCTCCGGATCGGCCGGGTCACGGCCGGTGATCTCGGCGATGGCTTGGGCATAGGCGGTCAGGATCGCCGCGCGGCTTCCGGCGGTGACCCAGACCAGCAGGTCGAGTTGCCCGGCCTGCCAGGCGGTGCGGGCCTCGTTCGCGGCCAGCTGGGTCTTCCCGGACCCGGCAGCGCCGACCAGTATCCGGCAGTGCGCAGGGGTGTCGGGAGTATCGAGAACGGCCCGGCGCCGGAAGCAGTGCGCGATGGTTGGGACCGCCCCGACCTGGTGCGGCCAGGCCGCCGGAGCATGTCGGCCGGCGTAGTAGGCCACCTGGTCGGCGCGGCCGACGGCGAAGCTGTGGTTGCTCGCCTGCACCCCTGTGAGCGGCGGCGGTGGCGAGGTTCGTGACGGGCTTGGCTCGGCCGGTCCGTTCAGCCCTTGGGCGGATCCGGCACCTGAGGGTGGCCGATCTGCACGCCCCCGTGGATCACACCGGCGGCGACCGAACCTTCCTGGGCACCGATGTGCACGTTTCCGCCGACCGCCATGCCGCCGTCCCCGGCCGACACCTGGGCCTGAACCGCGCTCTCGGCCAGCAGCTCGCGCAGCGCCTCGCCGGCGCGCTCGCGCTCGTCCTCCGGCAGGTCCTCCAGGAAGGCCTCGAACCGGGCCTGCCAAGAGGCCTCCTGGCGGATCCGGAGCCGCTCAAGCTGCCCGCCGTCAGCCGCAACGAGCTCGGCGGCAGTCCGGCCCAGCCGCTCCAGCTCGGCGCTCTCACGCTGGACGTTCCCCCGCCCGAACCAGGCGGCCACCCGGCGTCGGAACCCCTCCCAGGCCTCGGTCCCGGCCGCGGTCATCACCGCCGTCCCACCGGACATGGCCAGCGCGGTCAGCGCCTCGGACAGCATGCGCAGTCCCCCCTTGTCGACAACCGTGACCCCGACCGTACCGCGAGCCGGACACCGTGCCCAGGCGAATTTTCACGCAGTTACGCAGGCGAGCAGGGACTGATGACTACCCGTCAGCACACCGGCCAAATCGTCACCCCGAAGCGCCGAAGTCAGTAACCTCGCGATTTCTGGAGCCCGTGGAAGCCGAGCGGACGACCGTTGATCCATCTTCCGGCCCGGCCCGGCACAGGCCCGGGGACCGGGACCGGGACCGGGAAGCCGTCAAGTAGATCCCGGGACACCCCTTGAACCAGACGCCCGGCCCACCACCACAGGAAGCGCATCCGGCGAACCACCCGGACGGGCACGCGCCGATGTCACGGAGAGCGACTCGCGGGAGTACGGCGGGTGAGGGCTGTGGTGCGGGCCACCCCGGGACGGGCCGGCCGGCAGGACTTCCCGCACGGGCCGCCCCGGACCGGTCACCCACCGTCGACCATGTGCCCGGCCTCACAGCCCTCCCGGTGTGGCCCGGACCACTT
>NZ_JBHJUK010000123.1:0-27825 GCF_042266225.1 Kitasatospora sp. NPDC056181 | reverse complement strand
CCTGCGAGGCGCTGTTGTCGACCACGCCGCTGGAGGCGGTCCACGGGGCGGCGGAGCCGGTCTCGAAGCCCGCGTTGCCGAGCAGCTGCGCCGGGATGCAGCCGTCGCCCCGGCTGATCGTCCAACTGAAGCTCGTCGTGGCGGTCTTGCCGGCCGAGTCCTTGACCGTGACCGTCACGGTGGACGTGCCCGCCGTCGTCGCCGTGCCGGTGATCAGGCCGGTGGACGCGTTGATCGAGAGCCCGGCCGGCAGCCCGGCGGCCGAGTAGGTGAGCGGTGCGGTCCCGCCGCTCGCCGAGATCTGGAGGTTGACCGGGGCGTTCAGGCCGGTGGACTGGGGGCCCGGGTTGGTGACCGAGACGGCGCCGCTGCCGGCCGGCTTGGTGAGCAGGCAGCCGCTGACGTTGAGGTCGATGACGCGGCCGTTGCCGAGGCAGGTGGTGAACCAGTAGGTCTGCTCACCGTAGCTCTGGCCCTTGGTGACGGTGGTGGTGCCGTCGGCCGCCACCTCGCACGGGTTGTTGAGGGTGCACATCGCGCCGTCGTCGTTGCCGGTGTTGTTGATGCCGACGATCTTCTTGGTCGCGGCGTCGACGATCGGCGAACCGGACGTGCCGTGCGTGGTGTTGCAGCCGGAGCTGTAGCGGATCGAGTCGTGCCAGGTCCACGCGTCCTCGCGCAGGGTGGGGACGAAGCCGTTGATCGAGCAGTCCCACACCTGCTTCCAGTACGACGAGGGTATGTACATCGCCGAGCCGTCGGCCGGGTGGGTGTCGCTGATGGTGAGGGCGGTGGCGCCGTACTTGCTGGTCACCGACCCGAAGGTGTCGGTCAGTTGGTACAGGGCGACGTCGGTGCCGGTCATCGTCGCGTACAGCACCTTGTCCGCCTGGACGGTGCCGAGCGAGGAGCCGGACGAGCTGAGCAGGGTGCCGCTGCGGCTGGCGCTCTGGTTCTGGATGACCACGCCGGCGGCCGGCATCGTCGGCAGGCAGTGGCCGTTGGTGAGCATCATGGCCCGGTCGGTGTCGACCGAGGAGGGGTAACGGACCAGCGAGGCCGAACAGTTGCTCAGTGCAATGGTGGACGTGAGGTCACCGGCCTGGACCGCCTGCGCGGGGGTGGCGGCCAGGGTGAGCCCACCTGCGACGACTGCACTCGCGCCGACGACGGCGGCAAGTCTCTTCAACATGGCTCTCCTTGTGGGGGATTGCGGGGCGTACGACCGGTTGCGGACGCCCGCGCCGCACGAAAGTGCCATGACCACCTCAATGCGTCAACCATGCCGGCAGAACTCGTCCGACCGGATTCCGCTCGCCCGGCCCCCGCCGGCCACCCGGACGGCCCCCGTCATCCCTCACCCGCCCGTGGAGGCGTCTAGGATGCGGGCGGAACATTTCCGCAAGCCACACGGGGGAATTGATGCCTGGTCAGTGGAAGACGCTCGGCGAACCGGGCGGCGTCGAGGCCTACGTCCACCGCCCTGAGGACGGCGAGGTCCGCGGCGCGGTCGTCGTCTGCTCCGAGCTCTACGGCGTGAACACCTACGTCCGCGACACCTGCGCCGAACTGGCGGCGGCCGGGTACGTCGCCATCGCACCCGACTACTACTGGCGCAACGCCCGGCGCACCGAACTCGGCTACACGGCGGAGGAACGCGAGTCCGGCCTGGTGCTGATGCGCGCGCTCGACCGCGACGAGCTGGTCGCGGACGCGGCCGCCGCGCTCGCGGTCGCCCGGGTCGAGGCCGGCGGCCGCGGCGTCGCCTTCATCGGGCTCAGCATGGGCGGGCACATCGCGGTGCGCGCGGCCACCGAGCTCCGCTTCGAACTCGCCGCCGTCTTCTACCCGGGTTGGCTCCTCAACAGCGGCTTCCCGCTGGTCGGCCCGGTCCCGCCGTTGGAGACGAGTGACCGGATCGCCGCCAACGGCGTGTTCCTGCTCGGCTTCCGCGGCGAGCTGGACCACATCATCCCCGCCGAGGAGTGGGAGCAGGCCGGGCAGCGCCTGACCGAGGCCAAGGTCGCGCACGACCTCGTCACCTACCCCGCCGCCAACCACGGCTTCGCGTGCTCCGACCGCCCCGCCGACTACGACCCCGAGGCCGGTGCGGACGCCTGGCGGCGGGTGTACGCGGCGCTGCAGACGTACCTGTAGGCGCAACGGTCACGACGCCGGCGCGCGGGGGCGGGCCGACGCCCCCGCGCACCACCGTGATCATCATCTACCCGTCGTGGCAAGGGGATCGGGCGGAGCGCTGGTACCGTCGACCGGATGTCGCACGAGGATGGAGACGGTTCATGAGGCTGCTGCCGCTGGTGCTCCGCCGGCCGATGGAGGCGGTGTACGAGCGCCGCCTGGCCGCCACGCTGGTGGGGCTCCCGCGCCCTCAGCACGTCGGGATCATGCTGGACGGGAACCGCCGGTGGGCCCGGCAGGCCGGGCACGAGGACGTCCGGGAGGGCTACCGGGCGGGCGGGGCGAAGGCCGGCGAGTTCCTGGGCTGGTGCACGGCGGCGGGCATCGGGCACGTGACGCTGTTCATGCTGTCCGACGACAACCTCGGCCGCCCGGCGGACGAGCTCGGGCCGCTCATCTCGGTCATCGAGGAGACCGTCCGGGCCATCTCCGCGCCCGGCCGCCCCTGGGAGGTCCAGGTCATCGGCTCGCTGGACCTGCTGCCCGGCGACAGCGCCCGGACGCTGAAGGAGGCCGCCGCGGCGACGGCCGGGCGCGGCGGACTGAAGGTCGACGTGGCCGTGGGCTACGGCGGCCGCCGGGAGATCGTCGACGCGGTGAAGAGCGCCTTCGGGGAGCACATCGCGGCCGGTGGCGACCCGGTCGAGCTGGTCGAGCGGTTCGACGTCGAGGACATCTCCCGGCACCTCTACTCGCACTCGCCGACGGCCGACCGCACCGACTTCATCATCCGCACCTCCGGCGAGCAGCGGCTCTCGGGCTTCCTGCTCTGGCAGTCCGCCTACGCCGAGATGCACTGGGTGGACTGCTACTGGCCCGCCTTCCGCCGCGTCGACTTCCTCCGCGCCCTGCGCTCCTACGCGGGCCGGGAGCGCCGCTTCGGCAAGTAGGCAGGAGGCCGCGGCCGGACGTAAGGCGGCCGGGCGGACGGACGTAAGGCGGCCGGACGGCCGGACAGGGGGACAGCCGACGGACAGCCGGGCTAGGCGGAAGCGGCGTCCCGTCGCCAGGGGAAGGGGGCGAGGTCGGGCTCGACCCAGCCGGCCTTCGCCTCCGGGGAGTCCAGGGTGGCCGCACGGTAGTAGCGGGCCGGAAGGTCCTTGTCGAGCAGGTCGGGGTGACGGTCGGCGAAGTCCGCGAAGTCGTCCCCGCCGTGTTCCGCCGCGTGGTGGCCGACCAGCTCCACCCAGGCCCGGGTGAGGGTCACGTGGTACTTCTGCGGCGCCCCCGCCTTGGTGGCGGTGCGCAGGATGCCGTCGCCGACCAGGGAGACCGCCGCGGGGACGCCGACCGCCCGCACGGCCAGCCAGGTCAGGTGGACGTGCTCACGGTGGCCGAACCGCCCGGCGGCCGCGGTCACCTCGGCCAGCAGCGCCCCGAATTCGGGCGCGGGCGTCTCGGTCGTGCTGGAGTCGTGCAGGGGCTGGGCGGTCATGAGGGCACCTCGGTCAGAGCTTGCAGGGCGGCACGAAGGCCGGTGATGGCGTCGGCCGGCAGTCCGGCCAGCGCGCGGCGCTCCAGGCCGCTGATGGCCTGCCGGATCGTGTCGGCGGCCACCCGGCCGGAGGGGGTGAGTTCGATGAGCACCGCGCGACGGTCCCCCGGGCGGGTGCCGCGGGTGATGTGGCCGCGCCGCTCCAGCCGGTCGAGGATGCTGGTCAGCGTGGTCGGGCGGGTACCCACGGCCGCGCCGAGCTCGGACACGGTACGGCCACGGCCGTCTGCCAGGTTGGCCAGCGCGTTGATCTCGGAGGGGTTCAGGTCCAGGTCGACCAGCTCGGCGGCGAGCACCTGGAGCGTGGCATGGGTGGCCCGCTGGAGCGCGAGCAGGGCCGACCACTCGGACGGCACGGAATCGGACGAACCGGAATCGGACTTCACGATTCCGAACTATACGATTTCGTACTACCTGCCGCCAAACGCGATCCTCCCGGAAGCCGCGCACTGGCAGCCTCCGCACCGACATCCCGGCAACCGGCACCGGCAGGCGAGCCGGCGGGCGAGCGGGCAAGCGGGCCAGCGGGCGCGGAGGTCCGGATCGCCGGGGTGGGAGTGGCGAGAGCCGCCACGAAAACAGTGGCGGCGCCGCCGGCCGATCCCGGCCCACGGCGCCACCACCACGACACGACCCCACCACGTCACGCCACCACGACGGCACCACGTCACTGCGTCACTGCGTCACGGCCCGGCCTACGGCTCCGGGAACTTGTCCTCGTCGACGTCGCTGGTCTTGGCGTTGCCGCCGACCGTCGGCTGGAGCGTGATCGACCACGAGGTGTAGGTGCGGCCCGTCTCGAAGGCCATGGTGTCGTCGAACTTGCTGAAGTCGCAGCTCTGGGTGAAGGCCTTGAGCGACGGGTCCCAGTCGACGCCACCGGCGAAGTAGACGTCGTAGGTGCCGTCCTCGACGCCCTCGATGGACGCCTTCTTGCCCTTGCCGATGTACACCGAGTGGATCGACTTGCCGTTCTGCGCGAGCGAGACCACCGCGTCCGAGCTGCCGCCGTTGTCCACGTTGAGGACGCCCGAGCCGTTCAGCCGGCCCTCGCGGACCAGGGTGCCGTTCTCCTGGCTGCGGGTCTGGAGCTGCGGGGTCTGCGGGACGTTGAAGGTGACGGGGTAGCCGGCGGCGTTCATCTGGGCGAGGGCGGCGGGCACCGCCTTCAGGCCCTCGGACTGGCCGACCTCGGCGAAGGCGGAGGTGGTGGCGCAGACGTTCTTCTTCTTGATGTCGTTGCGCACCTTGGTCAGGTCGGTGGAGAGCTGGCCGAGGGCCACCACCAGCTGGCGCCGGGCGGTGGTGACGGTGGCCGGCTCGTCCGCGTAGCCGAGCCCGCTGCCCGCCTTGGTGGCGGCGGTGGCCGCCTCCTGGAGGGCGGTGGAGAAGGCGTCGAGGCTCGCGGACGCGTTGAGTTTGCCGAGCGCGGTGTTGACCGGGTCGATGTAGCCCGCCAGCACCGGACCGTACGGCGGCCGGGTCGGCGTCGGGGTCGGGGTCGGGGTCGGCGTGGGGGTCGGACTCGCGGTCGTGGAGGCCGCGTCGGTCTTCCCCGGCTTCAGGCCGAACCCGTCCGTGTCCCCCGACCCCCCGCCGGAGCACGCTGCCAGCAACAGCGTGGCGCCGACCGCCAGGCCGGACTTGGTGAAGGACTTCATGCCGCTCCCCCGGTGTGATCCCTGTGATCCCTGTGATCCCGTGCACGTCGCGATCGCCGCGATCGCGACGTGGCCACTGATCCACGGTGATCTCTCGTGCACGCTCCGTGCACTCCCCGCGGACATGATCCCGACCCTGGGGGACGCGGTCAACAGGGCGCACAAGGGGCGTACGGAAGCGCGGAAGGGGCGTACACGGGGGCGCGCAGAGCAGATGGCACGGTCAACTACGATCAGGCACGTGCTCAGGCTTACGGGACTCCCCCTCCAGATCATCGCCTCCATCGTCGCGATCTGCGCGTTCGCCGCCACGATGTGGCTCTGGCCGAGATTCGGCGGCCGCGGCTGGAAGGCCTGGCTCGGGCGGATCGGCGCCTTCCTCGCCACCCAGGTCTCGGTCCTGGTCGCGATGGGCCTGATCGCCAACGGCTACTTCGGGTTCTACAGCTCCTGGACCGACCTGCTCGGCACCAACGGCGGTCCCGGCACGGTCGTCGACCACCAGCCGAACGCCGCCGTCGCCATCACCGGCGAGCAGAAGTTCTACGCGGAGCAGGGCTCGAACCCGGAGCGCGTCGGCCTGATCCACAAGGTCGCCGTCAAAGGAGCCGCCAGCGGTCTGAGCACCGACGGCTTCGTCTATCTGCCCCCGCAGTACTTCCAGCCCGAGTACGCGCAGCGGAAGTTCCCCATGGCCCTGGTCCTGGCCGGGTACCCCGGGACGCCGGAGAAGCTGATCTCGCTGATGCAGTACCCCGCCTCCACCCTGGAGGCGATCGACCAGAAGAAGCTTCCGCCGACCGTCCTGGTGATGCTGCGCCCGACCCTCGTCAACAACCGGGACACCGAGTGCGTGGACGTCCCGAACGGCCCGCAGGTGGAGACCTTCTTCACCAGTGACCTGCCCAAGGCGCTCGCCACCACCTACCGGCTCGGCAGCGACCCGTCCAACCGGGCCGTGATCGGCAACTCGACCGGTGGCTACTGCGCGCTCAAGTTCGCGCTGCGCAAGCCGGACTCGTACCCGGCCGCCGTCTCGCTCTCCGGCTACTACACCGCGCCGATCGACGAGACCACCGGCGACCTCTTCGCCGGCAACGGGCAGTTGAAGCAGGAGAACGACCTGCTCTGGCGGCTGCACAACAAGCCGGCCGCACCCGTCGCGCTGCTGCTGGGCACCGCGTACGACGAGAACAACTACGCCGCCACCCAGGAGATGGTGAAGTCGTTCAAGGCGCCGACCAAGCTCTCCACCATCACCCTGGACACCGGCGGGCACAACTTCCACACCTGGACCCGGGAGATCCCCCCGGCGCTGGAGTGGCTGGGCAAGCACCTGACGATGCCCCAGCCGGCCTGAGCCCCCGGCTCTCCCGGAAGGACCACCACCCGGGCCGCCCGCCCGCCGCGCGTCGGGCGGCCATTCCGTCGAGCCGTCCGCAGCGCCGTCCGTCGACCCGACCGCAGGGCCGTCCGCCGGAACCCTGCCGTCCGTCGACCCGTCCGCAGAACCCTCCGCAGAACCCTCCGCCGGCCCCTCCGCCGGCCCGTCCGCCGGCCCCTCCGCCGGCCCCTCCGCCGGCCCGTCCGCCGACCGTCCCGCTGACCCGTCCGGGTGGTTCCGGCAGGGATCACAGGCCCCTCACAGCCGGGTCTCACGGTCCTCTCAGCGACGCGGCCGAGCGTATCGTCCATGACCACGACCAGCTTCTCCCCGCCGGCCGGCGAACCGTGGCCCGAGGCCGCGAACTACCCGCCGCCGGAGGTACCGCAGCCGGCCCCTGACGCACCCGCGGACGCGGACGCGGCGGCGCCGGCCGCACCGCTCTTCCCCGAGTTCCCGCTGCCGCCCGTCGGCCCCAAGGGCCCGGCGTCCTGGGCCGGCCGGCTGCGCACGCTCCCGGCCCGCGCCTGGCGCGGCCGCGCGGACGACCCGCGGTGGGTACGGCCCGCGCTGCTGGCCCTGCTGGCCGCGACCGCCGTCCTCTACCTCTGGGGCCTGAGCGCCTCCGGCTGGGCCAACTCGTTCTACTCGGCGGCCGCCCAGGCCGGCAGTCAGAGCTGGAAGGCCTTCTTCTACGGCTCCTCCGACGCCGGGAACTTCATCACCGTCGACAAGCCGCCGCTCTCGCTCTGGCCGATGGCGCTGGCCGCCCGGGTCTTCGGCCTCTCCTCCTGGTCGGTGCTGGCCCCGCAGGCGCTGATGGCGGTCGCCACCGTGGCCACCCTGTACGCGACGGTGCGCCGCCGCTTCTCCCCGCTCGGCGGCCTGCTGGCGGGCGCCACCCTGGCGCTGACCCCGGTGGCGGCGCTGATGTTCCGCTTCAACAACCCGGACGCACTGCTGGTACTGCTGCTGACGCTGGCCGCGTACGGGCTGGTCCGCGCGATCGAGGCGGCCGGCACCCGGTGGCTGGTGTTCACCGGGGTGATGTTCGGGCTGGCCTTCCTCACCAAGACGCTCCAGGCCTTCCTCGTCCTCCCGGCCTTCGCTCTGGTCTACCTGGTGGCCGCGCCGACCGGGCTCTGGCGCCGGGTGCGCCAGCTGCTGGCGGCCGGGCTGGCCATGGTGGTCTCCGGCGGCTGGTGGGTCGCGGTCGTCGAGCTGGTGCCGGCGTCGTCGCGGCCCTACGTCGGCGGCTCGCAGGACAACAGCTTCCTCTCGCTCACCTTCGGCTACAACGGCCTCGGCCGTCTCAACGGCAACGAGACCGGCAGCGTGGGCGGCGGCAGGCTCCCGGCCGGCATGGAGGCGCCGCCCGGTGGCGGCAGGGCGATGGGCGGCTGGGGCGAGACCGGCATCACCCGGATGTTCGACGGGGACATCGGCGGCCAGATCGCCTGGCTGATCCCGGCCGCGCTGCTCCTGCTGCTGACCGCCCTGTGGGCCACCCGCCGCCTCGCCCGGACGGACACCGCCCGCGCGGCGTTCCTGGTCTGGGGCGGCTGGCTGCTCTGCACCGCGCTGACCTTCAGCTTCATGTCCGGCATCTTCCACCAGTACTACACGGTGGCACTGGCCCCGGCGGTCGCGGCGCTGGTCGGCATGGGCGTGGACGGGCTCTGGCGGGCCCGGCACCGGCTGCCGTACGCGGCGGTGCTGGCGGTCACCCTGGCGGTGACGGCGGTCTGGGCGTACGTGCTGCTCGGGCGCAGCGCGCAGTTCCTGCCGTGGCTCCGCTGGGCGGTGCTGGTGGGCGGGCTCGCGGCGGCGGCGACGCTGCTGCTGGCCGGGCGGCTGGCGGCACGGCTCGCGACGGTCGTCGGGCTGGTGGGCCTGGCGGCGGCGCTCGGCGGTCCGGCCGCGTACGCGGTGGACACCGTGAACACGCCGCACACCGGGTCGATCGTGACGGCCGGCCCGGCGGTCGCGGGCGGCCGGGGCATGGGCCCGGGCGGGATGCGCGGCCTTCCGCCCGGCGGCAACGGCGAGTTCTTCTTCAACGGCCGGCAGATGACCCCCGGTCAGGGCGGCGTGCCGGGCGGCGTACCCGGGGGTGCGCCGGGCGGTGCTCCGGGCGGTGCTCCGGGTGGCCAGGGCGGCGCGAACGGCGGTGGCCTGCCCGGCAACGGCAACGGCAACGGCAACGGCACCGGCACGGACGGCCGCGGCGGCCGCGGCGGGGCCGGAGGGTTCGGCGGCCAGACGGGCGGGGCCCCCGGCGGCATGGGCGGACTGCTGAACGGCGCCCGGGTGAGCGACGAGGCCGCCGCCGCGCTCAGGCAGGACGCCGACCGCTACACCTGGGCCGCCGCGACCAGCGGCTCGCAGAACGCCGCCAGCTACCAACTCGCCTCCGGCGTCCCCGTGATGGCCCTCGGCGGCTTCAACAGCACCGACCCGTCGCTCAGCCTGAGCGCCTTCCAGCAGTACGTGCAGGAGGGCAAGGTGCACTGGTTCATCGGCGGCGGCTCCCGGCGCGCGGTGGGCGCCAACGCCGGCGGCGAGGCGCAGGAGTCGCAGACCGCACAGATCGAGAACTGGGTGACGAGCCACTTCACGGCGAAGACGGTGGGCGGCGCGACGTTCTACGACCTGACGCAGGCGCCCGGCTCCTGAGCCACGGCGAAGCCTCTGAGCGACGGCGAAGCTCCCGAGCACGCCGGCGGACCCTGGGCAACGGCGAAGGGGCGCACCGCGAGAAGCATCGCGGTACGCCCCTTCGCCGTGCGGGTCAGTCCGTCTTGCAGCGCGTCCCGGCGGCCGGCACGGTGCCGTCCACCAGGAAGGCGTCGACCGAGCTGCGGATGCACGCGCTCTTGCCGTACGCGGTGTGGCCCTCTCCCTCACGGGTGAGCAGTACGGCGTGACCGAGTTCGGTGGTGAGCTTCTCGGACCACGCGTACGGCGTGGCCGGGTCGCCGGTCGAGCCGACGACGACGATGGTGGCGTCGCTCTTGGACGCGACCGCGTGCGGCTTCTCGGCGGAGCGGAACGGCCAGATCCGGCAGTCCGGGTCGAACAGCGCCATCGTCGGCTCATGCCCGCTGACCAGCGGCGCCTTGGCGGCGAGCTCCGCGAGCGCGGCCTGCAACTGCTCACCGGTGGGCGCGTCGGTGGCACCGTCGGCGCAGTGGATGGCGGTGTACGCGTCCGCGGAGGCGCCGTACTTCCCGTCCCCGTCACGACCGTTGTAGCCGTCCGCGAGGTCGAGCAGGTACTCGCCCTTGTCGCGGAGCATGGCGAAGGCGAGGATGTTGCGCAGATTGGTCCACGCCTTCTCGCCGCCGTAGAGGCTGCTGATGACGCCGGTCCAGGCGGCGTTGGCGGTGAGGGTGCGCCCCTTGGCGGTCTTGAGCGGGTGGTCCTTGAGGCCGTCGAGGAAGCCGGCGAGCTTCTGCGCGGCCTTGTCCGGGTCCTTGCCGAGCGAGCACGGGTCCTTGGTCACGCAGTCGGCCGCGAAGGCCTTGAGCGCCCGCTCGAACCCGGCGTACTGCTCGATGTTGTGCTGGACGAGCGAGGTGGACGGGGAGGTGGCACCGTCCAGGACGAGCCGGCCGACCCGGTCCGGGAACTCCTCGGCGTAGAGGCTGCCGAGGTAGGTGCCGTAGGACATGCCGAGGTAGTTGAGCTTCTGGTCGCCCAGGGCGCCGCGCAGCACGTCCATGTCGCGGGCGGTGTTGCGGGTGCTGACGAACGGCAGCACCTTGGCGTACTTGGCCTGGCAGGCCTCGGCGAGCACCTTGCCGTGGTCCGCACCCGGGGCGTCGGTGGTGACCCACTCGTCGCGGGCCTTGTCGTCCAGGCAGTTCAGCGGGCTGGTCAGGCCGACGCCGCGCGGGTCGAACCCGACCATGTCGAAGCGGTCGTGCAGCGGGCCCGCGTAGCCGTCGGGGCTTCGCTTGACCATGTTGACGCCGGAGCCGCCGGGCCCGCCGGGGTTGACCAGCAGGGAGCCGACCCTCTGGTCCTGTTTGAGGCCGGGGTTGCGGACGACGGCGACGTCGAGCGCCTCCCCCGCCGGGTTGGCGTAGTCCAGCGGGACCTTGAGGGTGGCGCACTGCACCACCGATTCGTCGATCTTCGTGGACTGCGGGTCGTCGGCACACTGCGTCCAGGCGATCTGCTGGCCGTAGAACGGCTTGAGCGCCGGGTCCGCCTGGCCGGTCGGCTTCGGCGTCGGGGTGGGTGTGGCGGTCGGGGTGGGCGGCGCGGTGGTCGTGGCCGGGGCGGCGGCCGGCGACGTGGTACCGGAGGCCGCGTCGCCGGAGCCGGCCGAACTGGTGCAGCCGGCCAGGAGGGCGGCGGCAACGGCGGCGGGCAGCGCGCGCCGTGAGAACCGGGTGATCATCGAATGCACCGCACACGAATATCACCCGTTCATCACAGGAGTCACATCGCCGGCGAGGCCCCGGGAGGCAATGCGGACAAAGACTGGCGAAACGTTTCCTCAGCCGCCGCACTGCTGGAGCATGGCCTTCTTGTCGGCCTCGGTGACCGGCAGTTGGTACTTCAGCGACACCTGGGCGAACCGCACCGCGTACGCGCAGCGGATCGTCGTGTTGGCGGGCAGCCAGGTGGCCGGGCCGGAGTCGCCCTTGGAGGCGTTCTGCGAGCCGTCGGCCGGGATGAGGTTGAGCGGGTCGTTGGCGATCTGCACGCGCTTGCCCTTGTCCCACTTGGCCGCGCCCATCTGCCAGTCGTAGGAGAGCGGCATCACGTGGTCGATCTGGATCCTCGTGGCCTGCTGCTTCGTCCACTGGACGGTCTTGCCGGTGTACGGGTCGTCGATGGTCATCGCGGTGACCACGCAGTTCGAGCCGTCCTTGCGCTCCACCGCCCGGCCGTCGCGGGCCAGCAGGTCGTTGCGGGTGTCGCAGTTGTTGTGGCCGCCCGGGACGCCGTCCACGTTGTCCGTCCACGCCGGGCCGAACTCGTTGCGGTCGTAGCCGTCCTTCGGGCCGGCGGCGGCGGTGGCGACCTTGGCGATGAGGTCCCGGCCGGCCTTCTGGTCCTGCGGCGAGGTGAGCGGCGCCAGGCCGGGCCTGGTGCCGTCGGGGTTCTGCAGCGGACTGGTACCCGCACCACCGGCCGGCGCGGCGCCGCCGGCGGAGGGCTTCCCGGCGCCGGAGCAGCCGGCCAGCGCCAGGACGGGTATCAGGAGGACGGCGGCGGACACGGCGGCGCGGCGGGCGGGCACGGAGGACTCCCGAAGTGGGTGGCGGCTGACGGCGAACCAGCAGACCAGCCGCCCCCCACCGCGTCAAGGCGGCGCAGCGCGGGGCGTTCGAGCATGTCGAAGCTCACATCCCGGCCCGAATCCCGCATCCGGCCCGAATCCCGCATCCGGCGCGAATCCCGCACCCGGTGTGAAAGTGCGCATCCAGCGTGAAATCGCGCGTCCGGAGCGAAGTTCACGTACCGGATCGAAGCCCGCACCCCGGTGTCGGCCGGGCGCCCGTCACCCCCGCAGCGAGCGCACCGTCCGCGCGAGCACCTCGTCGAGCGGCGTCGCCGAGACGCCCAGCTCCCGCTCGGTGCGGGCCGAGTCGAGCAGCTGCGGGCGGTAGTAGAGGTAGCCCATCTCCACCACCTCGGCGAGGATTTCGTCCTCCTCCCCCAGCTTCGCCAGTTCCTCCGGCGAGAGCGCGGTGAGCTTCGGCGCGGGTGCGCCGGCCACCCGGGCCAGCTCCCCGGCGAGCACCCCGGCCGGTGCCTCGCTGGTGCTGGGGACGTGCCAGGCCCGGCCCCAGGCCGCCTCGGAGCGGGCTGCCGCGATCAGGGTGGCGGCCACGTCACCGGTGTAGGACCAGCTGTGCGGCGCGGCCGGGTCGGCGGGGTAGGAGACGGGATCGCCGGCCACCACGGCGGGGGCGACCGTCAGTTGGAAGAGCGAGCCGGCGCCCGGCCCGAGGAGGTCGCTGGCCCGGACCTCGGTGGCACGCACCCGGCCCGCCCGGTGCGCGGCCAGTGCGTCCTCCCAGAGCCCGGCACGGACCGTGCCCTTGCGGCCGGCCGGGGCGAGCGGCAGCTCCTCGTGGAGCCGGCCGTCCACCGGCCCGTAGCCGTAGAGGTTGCCGAGCATCACGTAGCCGACGCCGGTCCGTTCGGCGGTGGTCAGCAGCGCGGCGGCCAGCGGCGGGAACTCCTGCGGCCAGCGGTGGTACGCCGGCGCGGCACAGTTGATCAGCACGGTCGCGCCCTCGGTGAGGGCGGCGAGCGCGTCGGCGTCGGTGGCGTCGGCGGCGATCCGCTCGATGCCGGGGTGCTCGGGCCCGCTGCCGCGCCGGGTGACCAGGCGGACCCGCTCTCCGGACTCGGCGAGCCGAAGCGCGGTGGCGGTGCCGGTGGAACCGGCACCGGTGACGACGTGGAAGGACATGGCGCTACTCCGGGTTGGCAGGGTGGTGGGTGTCGCGGCGCGGGCTGCGCGCCGTCGTGCTCCACTGTCCGACCGGGCGCCGTCACGGAACAGCGCCGCGGCTGCCAAGCTTCCGGAGGTTCTGGCCATGCCCTCGTCCGAGCGGATCCACCGGATCGCGGTGCTCGCCGTCCCCCCGGTGACCACCTTCGACCTCTCCATCCCCGAAATCGTCTTCGGCGCCGCCGAGTTGGACGGGCAGCCGGCGTACGAGGTGACGGTCTGCACGATGGAGCCGGGCCCGGTGGCGGCCACCGGCAGCCTTCAGGTGGTCGTCCCGCACGGGCTGGAGGCGCTGGAACGGGCCGACACCGTGATGGTGACGGGCTCGGGTGCGCGCGCCGAGGCGGACGAACGGGTGCTGGCGGCGCTGCGTTCGGCGGCGGACAAGGGCGCGCGGGTCGCCTCGCTGTGCGCCGGCGCGTTCGTCCTCGCCCAGGCCGGGCTGCTGGACGGACGCCGCGCCACCACCTACTGGGTCCAGGCGGGCGCGCTCGGCCACCGCTTCCCGGCCGTCCGGGTGCAACCGGCCCTGTTCGTGGAGGACGGCCCGGTGCTGACCTCGGCGGGGCTGACCGCGGGGATCGACCTCTGCCTGCACATGGTGCGCTCCGACCACGGCGCCGCGGTGGCCAACGCGGTGGCCCGGCTGGCGGTGGTATCGGCGGCCCGGGACGGCGGGCAGGCCCCGGACCTCCCGGCGCCGGTGGCCGCGGCGGACGGGACGTCACTGGCCGCCACCCGGGCCTGGGCCCAGGGGCGGTTGCACGAGCCGCTCACCCTGGCCGCGCTGGCCGCGCACGCGGGCGTCAGCGTCCGCACCCTCAACCGCCGCTTCCTGGCCGAGGCGGGCACCACACCGCTGCAGTGGTTGCTGGCCCAGCGGGTCGAGCGCGCCCGCGAGTTGCTGGAGAGCACCGATCATCCCGTCGACCTGATCGCCGACCGCACCGGGTTCGGCACCCCCGACTCCCTGCGCCGCCACCTGCTCCAGCGGGTCGGCATGACCCCGCGCGCCTACCGTGCGCGGTTCGCCCTGACGGGCCGGGCCGCGCGCCGGCCGGCCGCGCGGACGCCGTGACCCCGGCCGTGCGGACGCCGTGCCCCCCGCAGTGCCGGATCAGCCGCCGATCGCGGACATCGGCCGGTCCGGCCGGACGAAGCCGGCCGAGTTGATGTCGTGCCCGGGGCCCTTGCGGGCGATGGTGTTGCGCCAGGCCTCCTCGATCCGGTCGTCGCCGGCCCCGCCGCGCAGCAGGACGCGCAGGTCGGACTCCTCGGTGGCGAAGAGGCAGTTGCGCAGCTGGCCGTCGGCGGTGAGGCGGACGCGGTCGCAGCCGCCGCAGAACGGGCGGGTGACGGAGGCGATCACGCCGATCACGGTGTCGGTGCCGGCGATCCGCCACTCCTCGGCGGGGGCGTTCCCGTGCCGGCCGACCGGGACGAGGTCCCAGCGGGTGGAGAGCACGGCCAGGATCTCGTCGGCGGTGATCATCTTCGCCCGGTCCCACGCACCCTGGGCGTCCAGCGGCATGGACTCGATGAACCGCATCCGGTAGCCGTGCTCGGCGGCGAACGCGGCCAGGCCGAGGATCTCGTCGTCGTTGACGCCGCGCACCGGCACCGCGTTGACCTTGACCGGGGCGAGCCCGGCGGCCTGCGCGGCGGCCAGGCCCGCGAGGACGTCGGCGATCCGGTCGCGGCGGGTGATCTCGGCGTACCGCTCGGGGCGCAGGGTGTCCAGGCTGACGTTGACCCGGTGCAGCCCGGCCTCCTTCAGCGCACCGGCCGTCCGGGCCAGCCCGATGCCGTTGGTGGTCAGCGAGACCTCGGGGCCGAGCGCGGTGATGCGCCCGACCAGCTCCGGCAGTCCGCGCCGCAGCAGCGGTTCGCCGCCGGTGAGCCGCACCGAGGCGATGCCCAGCCGCTCCACGGCGATCCGTACCAGCCGGACCACCTCGTCGTCGCTGAGCACCTCGGCCTTGGGCAGCCAGTCGAGGCCCTCGGCCGGCATGCAGTAGGTGCAGCGCAGGTTGCAGCGGTCGGTGAGCGAGACCCGCAGGTCGGTGTGGACCCTGCCGAAGCGGTCCAGCAGCGGGCGCGGTGCGGTGTTCATCTGCCAAGTACAGGGGCAGCCGGGCGGGAGATCCAGCG
Organism: Kitasatospora sp. NPDC056181; assembly: GCF_042266225.1. NCBI lineage: Bacteria > Bacillati > Actinomycetota > Actinomycetes > Kitasatosporales > Streptomycetaceae > Kitasatospora > Kitasatospora sp. NPDC056181. The sequence goes on along the minus strand of NZ_JBHJUK010000123.1, from coordinate 12,454 downwards.
GCCGAACCGCCGGGGAGCGGCCGCGACCTGCGGGTTCGCCTTGTGCATTCGTCCAACTGTGGGTTCGTACGGCTGCGCGGGCGGCCCCGGCCGGGCAGGCTGGGCGCATGCAGCTCGAACGACCCGTCGCCGCCCTCGTCCTGGCCGCCGGCGGCGGCCGGCGACTGGGCGGACGGCCCAAGGCCCTGATCCCGTACCGGGGGCGGCCGCTGGTGGAGCACGCGGTGGCGACGGTCCGGGCGGGCGGCTGCCCGGACGTCACGGTGGTGCTGGGCGCCGCCCGCGACCGGGTCCGGGCGACCGCGCACCTGCCGGGCTGCCGGCTCGTGGAGAACCCCGACTGGGCGGACGGCATGGGCTCCTCGCTGCGGGCGGGGCTCGCCGCGCTGCCGCCGTCGGTCCCGGCCGTGCTGGTGATGCTGGTGGACACGCCCGGGGTCACCGCGGCGGCGGTGGCCAGGCTGGTGGCCGCCCACCGGGCGGGCGCCGGGCTGGCCGCGGCGGCGTACGGCGGGCGGCGCGGGCACCCGGTGCTGATCGGGGCCCGCTACTTCGACGAGGCGGCGGCGGGCGCCACCGGAGACGCGGGCGCGCGGGCGCTGCTGGCGGCGCACGCCGGGGATCTCGCGCTGGTCGAGTGCGCCGATGTCGCCGTGCCGGACGACCTGGACACCCCCGCCGACCTGGCCCGCTGGTCCGCCGGGTGACCGCCCGTGGCCGGCGTCGGCTCCCGATCCCCCTCGGGGGTGGCCCGACCTCCTCCTCCCTGGCGAGGGATCAGCCGTACACCCCTGATCTGTCCCTGAGGATTGCGGCATTCCGCGCCGCGGCCCCCGCGTTTCGGGGAGCATGGGACACGACCCTCCACCCCGATTCGAACGGACGGTGCCCGCGATGTCCGGACTGCCCGACGACTTCACCGGACACGATCCCGCGCAGCACGGGCCGGGGGCGGGTGGTGGTGCCCGGGCGATCCGCTGCCCCGCCTGCCGGCGCGAGCACCTGTACGAGCCGCCGTCGCTGCCCTGCCCCTGCGGCGCCTCGCTCAAGGTGCCGCTGCTGCGCGGCGGCGTTCCGGTGCAGGTCCGGTTCCGGTCCTGGGAGGACTCCTGGCTGAACATGCGCTGCCCGCACTGCGGCCGCTCGGACCAGTGGCCGCAGCCCGAGTTCACCTGCAACTGCGGCGCCACCGTCCGCCTGCCGGTGGACCGCACCACCCGGCTCGGCGGCAGCGCCACCACCGGCCGGGCCTCCGCGGGGCAGCTCGGCCCCGCCGGGCCGCACTCCTCCCGCCCGTCCCCGGCCCACCCGCACGGCGCGCCCGCGCCCGCCGCGCCCGGCGGGTCCGGTGCCACCGCCACGCCCTGGCGACGGCGGGCGCCGTTCCGCCCGCACCCCGTCCGCACCTCCCAGGACGCCGTGTTCACGGCCGCCCGCTACCTGGAGTGGCTCGGCTTCGAGGACCTGGAACTGACGGAGGCCCAGGAACGCGACGGCGTCACCCTGCTGGGCAGCCGGATGGTCGCCCAGGTGGACACCTGGACCGAGCCGGCCGACGTGAAGTCCGTGGAGTGCCTCTGGCTCCAGACCCTGCACGCCGAGGAGATGGCCGCCGCGATGTTCACCCTGGCCGGCTACTCCCACCAGGCCACCGTCCGCGGCGAGCAGCTGCTGGTCGCCCTGTTCAGCCTGGACCTCGCCGGGGTGCCGCAGCCCGCCAACGGCGCCGCCGAGGCCCTGATGGAGACCGGCTGGACGTCCTGAGCCGGCCCGGCCCGCACGGCCGGCCCCGGAACGCCCTCTAGATCATTCCGCCTCCGAACGCAACAACCTGCGCTCGTGATCTGGTGCACAAGCTCACCCCCGTGTTGAATTGCCGCCACAGCGCGGGCCTTGGGGGTAGAGGCCCGTGCCCTGCTGGATGGCGCACACAAGGAGGTGGCGTTGTCGGAGCACGGATGGGGCCCGAGCGGCCGGGACGGGCGGGAAGGGCGCGGGCGGGCGGCGCCCGCGGAGCCGGGGGACACCGTGTGGCGGCTGCGGTCCCGGGCGTGCTGGCAGGAGGCCGCGGAGCTGTTACGCCCGGCCGCCGAAAGAGACCCGGCGGCCGCACTCGGCCGGGCCGAACTCCTCATCGAACAGTGCCTGTTCACCGCCGCACACTGGACCCAGGCGGAGCAGGCGCTGCGCCTCGCCGAGGCCGTGGTCACCACCACCGAGCAGCGCGCGGCCGCCGCGTGCGCCCGCGGGTTCCTGGCGTACGTCGCCAGCGTGCTCGGCGCGCGCGACCGGCTCGACGAGGCCCAGGCGGCGCTCGGCCGCACCTCCGCGCTGCTCCCGCCGGACGCCCCCGGGCGCCCGCTGCTGGACTTCCGTCGCGGCCTGGTCGCGGAGAACCTGCTGCGCGACCGGACGGCCGCCTGGATCGCCTACCGCCGGGCCCACGAGGGCGCGGGCGAGCGCGGGGACGAACTGCTGCGCTCCTACACCTGGCGCCACCTGGCCGCACTGGCCCAGGCCGCCGGGGACCACGACCGGGCCAGGGAGGGGTTCGACGCCTCGCTGCGACTGCGCGAGCAACTCGGTTTCACGGTGGGGGTGGCGCCCGCACTGGCGGCACTGGCCGAGGTCTCCGAACCCGGCGAGGCGGCCCGGATGCGGGCCGAGGCCACCAGGCTGGTGCAGGCGCTCGGAGGCGTACCGGTGTGGCTCGCGCGCCAGCTGAGCGCGGCGCGCACGCCGGGCGCTCCCCCGGACGGGCGCATCGGGCGGGACCCGCGGGGAACTATCAGCTAAGGTGAGCCTAACCTGGCCGGGGGGAGCAGTACCCCGGCCGGGTTCGCCTTGCCGTTCCCGGGCTCAGCCAGGCCCCGGCCGGCCGGGGCCTGGCCACGGGCGCGCGCCCGCACGACTTCCGGCCGGGACCGGCCGGGCGGTCCCGCACGGGCGCCGGTCGACCCGATGGGGCCGCACCATGACCGCGAGCAGCACCGTCCACTGCACCACCCCCGCCGTGCCGGCCGCCGCCCGCGCGCCGCAGCCGTGCACCGCGAGCCACCGGCGGATCGGCGAGCTGTTCCCCGCCCTGAGCGTGCACTGCGGCCCGCCGCGCACCGGCGACGGCTGGCTCGGCGGCGCCGACCTGCTCGCCCGCCCGGAGGCGCTGCGCGAACTGATCGCCCACGACGCCCGGCAGGGCCTGGCCCAGTACGGCCGGCCGCTGCGCCCCGACGTGGCGGCCGGCTTCGGCCTGCACCGCTTCACCTGGGCGACCGCGCTGCTGTTCACCCTGCCCTGGTTCCTGGAGCGCCGGGTGCCGCTGCTCACCCCCGCGGACGTCTCGGTCCGCCGTTCCTCCGGCGAGTTGACGGCCCGTCCGGGCGCCTTCGTCTGCCTGCCCGGCGACCCGGCGGCCGGCCTGCCCGGCGCCCGCACGGCGGACGGCGAACCCGAGCTGGCCGCCGGGCTGCGGACGGCGCTGGCCGGGTTCCTGACGCCGGTGCTGGCGGCCTTCCGCCCGGAGGTGCGGCGCGGACCGCGCACCCTCTGGGCGATGGCCACGGACGCCGCGGTGGAGGGCCTCTGGCACGTCGGCGGGCTGCTCGGCGAGGAGGAGCGGGCCCGCACCGAGCTGACCGCGCTGTTCGCGCCGGCGCCCGCGGAGTGCACGCCCGGCGCATCCGTCTCACCGTTCACGCCGGGCGCGGGTTTCACCCACCCGGCGCCGGCGGCCCCCGGCACTCCGCACCTCGGCCCCCCGGACGGCGACCGCTCCCGGGCCAGCTGCTGCCTCGTCTACACCGCCCGACCCGAGGCGATGTGCGGCGGCTGCCCCCGCATCACACGAGGTTGACCGGATTCCCTTCGGGCCCCGCCTCGGCGGCCCCGGAATTCCGGGAAACAATGACCCTTTATAAGTAAGACAATGCGACTTCTCCCACGTCAGAAATCCCTCTCCTCAGCGCATTGACGGCGAATCGGCCAATACCCGCCCGCATATCCGTCATGATGGTCCCCGCCATCACGACGCAGGAAAGCGAGGCTGGTCCAAGCGATGAAACTGTCCGATATACCGCTCGGTTGGGCCGTCACCGGCGTGGCGGTCCTGCTGGTCACCGGCCTGCTGGTGGTCCTGGCCCGGAGCCGGGGATCCGCCGCCGGACCGGGCGGCGCGGATTCCTGGGAGCGTTCCGAGGAACGCCGCCGCCGCAAGGAGTCCCTGTACGGCGGGGCCTCGTACACGCTGCTGTTCTGCTGCGCCGCCGTCGCGGCCGCACTCTCCTTCCACGGCCTGGTCGGATTCGGGGTGCAGAACCTCAACCTCTCCGGGGGCTGGGAGTACCTCGTCCCGTTCGGCCTGGACGGCGCGGCGATGTTCTGCTCCGTCCTCGCCGTCCGCGAGGCCAGCCACGGCGACGCCGCCCTCGGCTCGCGCCTGCTGGTCTGGCTGTTCGCCGGGGCCTCCGCCTGGTTCAACTGGGTGCACGCCCCGCGCGGCTTCGGCCACGCCGGCGCGCCGCAGTTCTTCGCGGGGATGTCGCTCTCGGCCGCCGTGCTGTTCGACCGGGCGCTCAAGCAGACCCGCCGGGCCGCCCTGCGCGAGCAGGGGCTCGTCCCCCGCCCGCTGCCGCAGATCCGGATCGTCCGCTGGCTGCGCGCTCCCCGCGAGACCTACGCGGCCTGGTCGCTGATGCTGCTGGAGGGCGTCCGCAGCCTGGACGAGGCGGTGGACGAGGTCCGCGAGGACAAGCGGGAGAAGACCGCGGAGAAGGAGCGCCGCAGGCTGGCCGGCCGCCGCGAGCGGGCCGAGATCAGGGCCATCAACCGCACCAACAGCGTCTGGCGCCCGCGCGGAGCGGCCCGGCAGCTGGAGTCCGGCCAGGAGTCCGCCATAGCCGGCGCGCCCGCGGCGGACCGGCCCGCCGTCGAGGCGCCGGCGCCCGCCGAGGGCCCGGTCGCCCAGCAGGGCCTGCCGGCCCGCCCGGAGCGGCGCACCATCGACCTCACGACGGAGGAGGACACCGTCGCACTGCCCCGGCTGGACTCGCTGGAGCGCAAGCTGAAGGACCTGGAGCAGCAGTTCGGCTGAGACTCCTGGCGTCCCGGCCGGAGCACCCGACCGGGGCGCCCCGCCGGGACGGGCCTGAGGTCCCGTCCGAAGCCCCCGCCCGCCCTCCGGGCGGACCACGGGGGCGTGAAGCCGGACCCTAGGCCGCGGGCGTGGCCGTGAGCTCGAACCACATCCGCTTGCCCGAGCCGCGCGGCTCCACGCCCCAGCCGTCCGCCAGCGCCTCGACCAGCATCAGCCCGCGCCCGGAGGAGGCCTGCTCCCCCGGGGTCCGACGGGTGGGCCAGAGGTCCGACTCGTCCTCCACCTCGACCCGCAGCCGGGCCCGGCCGCCGTCGGCCACCGGCTCCCGGTAGAGCCGGGCGGTGAACATGGCGTCCCGGTCGGTGTGCCGGATCGCGTTGGTGACCAGCTCCGAGGCGAGCAGCTCCGCGGTGTCCACCAGCTCGGCCACGCCCCAGCGCCGCAGCGCGTCGCGCAGCTCGGCCCGCACCTCGGAGATCCGGGCGAGGTCCGCCTGGCCGATCCGGCGGCGCAGCTGCTGGGCGGCGAGGCCGCCCTCCGGGCCGTCCCAGCGCAGGAGCAGCAGCGCTATGTCGTCCTCGCGCTCGCTGTCGTCGGCGGCCTGGGAGGCGATCCGGTCGGCGAGGCCCTCCAGCGGGTCGCGGGCCTGCACGGCGTGGCCGTCGAGCGGACCGGCGAGCGCCGCGGCGAGCCGGGCGATGCCGTCGTCGAGGTCCATGCCGCGCGCCTCGACCAGGCCGTCGGTACAGAGCAGCACCGTCTCGCCCGGGTCCAGGCTGAAGCGGGTGACCCGGTACTCCTCGTCGGGGGCGATGCCCAGCGGCAGCCCGCCCGCGACCGGGACCACGGAGGCGGTGCCGTCGGCCCGGCGGACCAGCGGGTCCAGGTGACCGGCCCGGACGGCGTACACCACGCCGTAGTCGACGTTCACCTCGGCGTAGGTGCAGGTCGCGAAGTGGTCGGTGTCGAGGTCGGCGAGGAAGCGGGAGGCCCGGGCCATCACCGCGGCCGGCGGATGGCCCTCGGCCGCGTACGCGCGCAGCGCGATCCGCAGCTGGCCCATGATCCCGGCGGCGTGCACGTCGTGCCCCTGGACGTCGCCGATCACCAGCCCGACGTGGCCGCCGGGCAGCGGGACGACGTCGTACCAGTCGCCGCCGATCTGCAGGCCGGAGCCGGCCGCCAGGTAGCGGACGGCGGTGGAGACCCCGGGCACGGACGGCACGGTGCGCGGCAGCATCACCCGCTGGAGGCCGGCCGCCAGCTCGTGCTCGGCGTCGTGCAGCCGGGCGCGGGCCAGCGACTGGGCGACCAGGCCGCCGAGGGTGGAGAGCAGGGTGCGCTCGTCGGCGTCCAGCTCGCGGTCGTCGTCGAAGCTGACCACGCAGACGCCGATCGCCCGGCCGCTCGCCACCAGCGGCAGGAAGGCCCAGGAGCTGCGGCCGGTCCGGCTGGTCGGCTCCCAGACCTCGGCGTAGCGCTCGCGGTACTCGTCGCGGCTGGCGATGAAGACGGGGGCGCGGTTGCGCAGCGCCTCGGCCGCCGGGTGGGCGGCGGGCAGCACCGAGCGGTCCCAGACGGCGAGCTCGTCGGGCCGGTAGCCGGAGGCGCCGAGCATCTGCACCCGGCCGGCCTCGAAGGAGGCCAGCACCAGGCCGTCCGGCGGCAGGCCCGGCAGCGGCAGCTCGGTGAAGACCCGGGCGACGTCGCGGACGGTGACGGCCTCGGAGAGCGCCCGGGCGGCCTCCTTGATGAACCGCGAGCGCTCCTCGCGGAGCAGGGCCATCCGGTCGGCGCGGTCGCGCTTGTGCAGCTCGACGGTGGCGTCCCAGACGAAGCCGACCATCCGGGAGGCGCGGCCGAAGGCGTCCGCGAGGACCCTGCCGCGGAACCGGACCGCCCGCATCGACCCGTTCGGCCCGACCGTGCGGTAGTAGGCGCCGCACTGGCCCAGCTCGGCCACCGCGCGCTCGACCCGGCGGCGCACCACGGGCGAGTCCTCGGGGTGCAGCAGGGCCAGGAAGGACGCGGAGGTGCGGTCGAAGCGGCTCTTCTCGGCCGCGTCCAGGCCCATGATCGTGCAGGCCCGCTGGTCGCCCTCCAGGACGTCGCGGCGGATGTCCCAGTCGAAGGAGCCGATGCCGTTGGCGGCCATCGCGGGCTCCAGCCAGTCCGGCGTGGAGTCCCCCGAGGGGACCGCCAGGCCGCCGGAGAGCATCGGCGCCAGCCGCCCGGCCGCCAGCCCCGGCGCTGTCCTCAGCGCGTGCCTGCGCACCGCCTGGGCGGGTGGTCTCGCCCGCCCCGACCCGGCCGTGGACTGGCCGGGAGGAAGCGCCGACCCCGGGGACTCGGGCTCAGTGGGCATGCTGCTCCTGCCGCTGCCGTGGCGGACCGTGCCGACCGTTCGGGCGGGCCGCGTGGCGGTGTGATGGGTGGTGCTGGACAATGCCGTGCGACGGCGGTGGTCAGTCGAGGTGAGGTCTCCCCGCTGCTTCCCGCACGCGGACACACATTCCCACCATCCTGGCCAATGTTCGGCCGAGCGGCAATGGCAACGGGCCGGAAATCTTCCGCCGACCCTTCGGCCCGGCGTTCCGTTCGATGGCGAACGACGTTATTCACCCCGGCCCCGGCAAGGCTCCCCGCCGGGTGGACCGGGCTGGCCCGGCGGCCCCGGCGGGTGGACCGGGCAGGGCGGATCAGGGCGAGGCCAGCTCGAACCAGGTGACCTTGCCGTCCCCGCGCAGCTGCACCCCCCAGGCGTCGGCCAGCGCCTCGACGAGCACCAGCCCGCGCCCCGAGGTGGCGTACTCGGCGTCCGGGTCGCGGCGTCGGCCGGGCAGCCGGCCGGCGCCGTCCCGGACCTCGATCCGCAGCCGCAGGTCGGCGGTGAGCACCGCGTCGAAGACCGCGCCCTGGCCGGTGTGCAGCAGCGCGTTGGTGACCAGCTCGGAGGAGAGCAGCTCGGCCGTGTCGGCCAGCTCCGGCACCCCCCAGTCGCCGAGCGCGGTGCGCAGCCGGTGCCGGACCGCGCCGACCGCGACCAGGTCGGCGGCGTCGACCGCCAGGTGGAGCCGGCGGTGCAGCGCACAGCCGGGCGCCGGTGTGCCGGGAAGCGCCGGGCCCGCTGCGCCGGTGACGCCGGGCATTCCCGGTACGCCCGGTGCGCCGCCCTGGGCCCTGGGCCGGAATGCGTCCCCCGAACTCGTCCGCTGCCGCGGGAATCGCGACTGACCGTCCATCAACACATGCCCCCGCCCTCAATCCGGGCACCCGGTGCCGGATCCCCCGCCGGCCGGGTGGCCCCCTCGTTCTGACCACCATCCTCATGCCCAGCTTTCGGCGTTTGCAACAGTGCGCGTGCGATCACCCGTGGTGAAAGGGGCACGGGACGGTCCGCGTGATCCAACTGCCGGGGCCGGACAGGTTTGCGAAGCGTACGGGCGGCTTTCGACGCCGTCCGGTCATCGCCGGGCAGGACGCGCGCCCGGCGCACCCCGGCCTGCGGCCCGGCCCTGCCCTGCCCGACCCGGCCCCGCCCTGCCTTGCCGGGCCCCAGTCCCGCCGTGGCCCGCGACACGCCCGCGGACCCGATGGCGGCGTCCGGCGAGCCGAACACCCGGGGACGGGCAACGCTGGACAGGGCGGCCGGGTCCGGGTTCAATGGCCCGGGATGTTTGAACGCCGTTCTAACTTCAACCCCCCACCCTCCCCGGCGACCGCGAGCGAGGAACCGTGCGACTGACCCCCACCGAGCGGGACCGGCTGCTGATCTTCACAGCAGCCGAGCTGGCCCGTGCCCGCCGTGCCCGAGGCGTACGCCTCAACATTCCCGAGGCGCACGCCCTGATCGCGGACACCGTCTGCGAGGCCGCCCGCGACGGCAAGCGCCTCGCCGAGGCCATCGAGGCCGGCCGCTCCGTGCTCACCGCCGCCGACGTCCTGCCCGGCGTGCCCGACGTGGTCACCGTGATCCAGGTCGAGGCGGTCTTCGAGGACGGCACCCGCCTCGCCGTGGTCAACGACCCCTTCAAGGGCGCCGGTTCGCTCGGCGACGAGGCCCCCGGCGGCGCACTGATCGGCGAAGGCACCGGCTACGACCCCGTCGAGGAGTCGGTCGTGCTGCCCGTCCACAACACCTCCGGGGTGCCGATCTCGGTCACCTCGCACTTCCACTTCTTCGAGGCCAACCCGCGCCTGGCCTTCGACCGCGCCGCCGCCTACGGCACCCACCTCGCGGTGCCGGCCGGCTCCTCGGTCCGCTTCGACCCCGGCGCCACCGTCGAGGTCGGCCTCGTCCCGATCGGCGGCGCGCGCGTCGCCATCGGCTTCGCCGGCCTGGTGGACGGCCCGCTGGACGCCCCCGGCGCCAAGGAGGCCGCGCTGGCCAAGGCCCGCGCGACGGGCTACCTGACCAGCTTCGACGACGCCGAGGTGCCCTCATGAGCGAGCGGGGCGAGCACCTGGACAGAGCGGCCGCGCCGGCGTGGCCCACCGAGCGAAGCGAGGCCGGAGCATGACCGCGATCAGCCCCCACGACTACATCTCCGTGCACGGCCCCCGCGCCGGTGACCGGATCCGGCTCGGCGACAGCGGCCTGATCGTCCGGGTCGAGTCCGACTCGCAGGCCCCGGGCGACGAGTTCCTGGCCGGCTTCGGCAAGACGGCCCGCGACGGCCTGCACCTCAAGCCCGCCGCCGTCCGCGACACCTGCGACGTGGTGATCAGCAACGTGCTGGTGATCGACGCCGTCCAGGGCATCCGGAAGACCTCGATCGGTCTGATCGGCGGCCGGATCGCCTCGATCGGCCGGGCCGGCAACCCGGACACGCTGGACGGCGTGGACGTGGTGGTCGGCACCGGGACGACGATCGTCTCCGGCGAGGGCATGATCGCCACCGCCGGCGCCATCGACACCCACGTCCACCTGCTCTCGCCGCGGATCATGGAGGCCTCGCTCGCCTCCGGCGTCACCACGATCATCGGCCAGGAGTTCGGCCCGGTCTGGGGCGTCGGCGTCAACTCGCCCTGGGCGCTGCGGCACGCCTTCAACGCCTTCGACGCCTGGCCGGTCAACATCGGCTTCCTCGGCCGCGGCTCCTCCTCCGACGAGGCCCCGCTGATCGAGGCCCTCGCCGAGGGCGGCGCCTCCGGCTTCAAGGTGCACGAGGACATGGGCGCGCACACCCGCGCGCTGGACACCGCGCTGCGGGTCGCCGAGGAGTACGACGTCCAGGTCGCCCTGCACACCGACGGCCTCAACGAGTGCCTCTCGGTCGAGGACACCCTCAAGGTGCTGGAGGGCCGGACCATCCACGCCTTCCACATCGAGGGCTGCGGCGGCGGGCACGTCCCCAACGTGCTGAAGATGGCCGGCGTCGAGAACGTCATCGGCTCCTCCACCAACCCGACCCTGCCGTTCGGCCGGGACGCGCTGGGCGAGCACTTCGGCATGATCGTCTCCGCCCACGACCTCAAGGTCGACCTGCCCGGCGACGCCGCGATGGCCCGCGACCGCATCCGGGCCGGCACGATGGGCGCCGAGGACGTGCTGCACGACCTCGGGGTCATCGGCATCACCTCCTCCGACGCCCAGGGCATGGGCCGGGCCGGCGAGACCGTGCGCCGCACCTTCGCCATGGCCGGCAAGATGAAGGCCGAACTCGGCCCCCTCGACGGCACCGGCTCCTACGGCACCACCGAGGGCGGCGACGACAACGAGCGCGTGCTGCGCTACATCGCCAAACTCACCATCAACCCCGCCATCGCGCACGGCCTTTCGCACGAGGTCGGCTCGATCGAGATCGGCAAGCTCGCCGACATCGTGCTCTGGCGCCCCGACCACTTCGGTGCCAAGCCGCAGCTGGTCCTGAAGGCCGGCTTCCCCGCGTACGGCGTGGTCGGCGACCCCAACGCCTCCACCGACCGCTGCGAACCCCTCGTCCTGGGACCGCAGTTCGGCGCCCACGGCGCGACCGCCGCCGACATCTCGGTGGCCTTCGTCGCCCAGGCCGCCGCCGACGGCGCCTACCTGGACCGGGCCGCCGACGGCATGCCCACCCGGCGCCGGCGCGTCGGCGTCCGCGGCACCCGCGGCATCGGCCCGCGCGACATGGTGCGCAACGCCCGGGTCGGCAACGTCCAGGTCACCGAGACCGGCCTGGTCTCGCTGGACGGCTCCCCGCTGCGCTCCGAGCCGGCCGACAGCGTCTCGCTCAGCCGCCTGTACTTCCTCTGACCCGCCCTCACCTCCACCGCTAGGAATCCACGATGACCTCCCCCACCCCCGCCTCGCTCGGCTACCGGATGCCCGCCGAGTGGCACCCGCACGAGCGGACCTGGATGGCCTTCCCCACCTCCAACCCGACCTTCGACAGCCCGGAGAGCCTGCACGCCGGCCGCGAGGCCTGGGCCGCGGTGGCCAACACGATCGTGCGGTACGAGCCGGTCACCCTGGTGGTCAACACCGGTGAGACCGGGGAGGCCCGCAAGTACGTCTCCGAGCAGGTCGAGATCGTCGAGCGCCCGCTGGACGACGCCTGGATGCGCGACATCGGCCCGTCGTTCCTGATCGACGGCAAGGGCTCGCTCGCCGCCGCCGACTGGATCTTCAACGGCTGGGGCGCGCAGTCGTGGGCCCGCTGGGACAACGACCAGCACATCGCCGAGCACATCGGCGAACTGACGGGCGTCCAGCGCTTCGTCTCGCGGCTGATCAACGAGGGCGGCGGCATCCACGTCGACGGCGAGGGCACGGTGCTGGTCACCGAGACCGTCCAGCTCGGTGAGGGCCGCAACTCCGACTGGACCAAGGAGGAGGTCGAGGCCGAGCTGCACGCCTTCCTCGGCACCACCAAGGCGGTCTGGCTGCCGCGCGGACTCACCCGCGACTACGACGAGTTCGGCACCCGCGGCCACATCGACATCGTCGCCTCCTTCGTCCGCCCCGGCGTCGTGGTCGCCCACGTCCAGCCGGACCCGTCGCACCCCGACCACGAGGTGTGCAAGGAGCTCGTGGCCATCCTGCGCGCGTCCACCGACGCACAGGGCCGGGAGCTCCAGGTCATCGAGCTGCCCGCCCCCACCGTCCTGCTGGACGAGGAGGGCGAGCCGGTCGACTACTCCTACATCAACCACTACGTGGCCAACGGCGCCGTGATCCTCTGCGGCTTCGACGACCCGCGCGACCAGGAGGCCGCCGCCGTCCTCGGCGAGGCCTACCCCGGCCGGACCGTCGAACTGGTCGACGCCCGCGAGATCTTCGCCAACGGCGGCGGCATCCACTGCATCACCCAGCAGCAGCCGAAGGCCTGACGTTCTACCTGGTCACAGCCCCTGAACTGCGACGATGGCAAATCGGAC
>NZ_JBHJUK010000122.1:0-27902 GCF_042266225.1 Kitasatospora sp. NPDC056181 | reverse complement strand
GCGGCGGACGGTGAGCCGGCGGGTGCGGACCGGCTGCGGGAGGCGGGGGTGGAGCTGGTGGCGGTCCCGGACTGCGGGCACAACATCATGTTCGATAATCCGGAGGGCTTCGCCGAGGCCGCCGCTACCGGCCTGGCACGCCAGGCTGCGGGGGCGTGACGTGCTGATGTGACGTGCCGCTTCCCCACGGCACGTCATATCAGCGCGGCACGGCCCGTCTGCGCGGCATGCCGCGCCCTCATGACGCGACACGCCACCCCGACACGTCACGCCACTGTGGCACGACCCGTGCACGTTTCCGTCGCCGAGGAGCCGCCCACATGCCGACGACCCCCGAGCCGTGGTTCCGCGTCCCCACCGCGCTCACCGCCTCTCTCGCCGACTTCTTCGGGGAGCCGGGCCGCGACTGGGCTGCCGGCCTCCCGGCACTCGCCGACGGGCTGCTGGAACGCTGGTCGCTGCGCCCCGACGGCCGGCCCGCCCACGGCATGGTCGGGCTGGTCCTCCCGGTGCTGCGCGCGGACGGCACGCCGGCCGCGCTCAAGCTCCAGCCGCTGGACGAGGAGACGGCCGGCGAGCCCGTCGCCCTGCGCGCCTGGGACGGCCGGGGCGCCGTCCGGCTGCTCGCCCACGACCCGGCGACCGGATCGATGCTGCTGGAGCGCCTGGACCCGGACCGCTCCCTGCTCACGGTCCCGGACGACCTCGCCGCCCTGCGCGTCCTCGCCGAGTCGCTGGCCTGCCTGACGGAGCAGCAGGCCCCGTCCGGCCTGCGGAGCTTGGCCGAGGTCGCCGACGCGATGCTGGCCCGGGTGCCGGAGGCACTCGCCGCACTGGCCGACCCGGCCGACCGCCGTCTGCTCGCCGACTGCGCCGCCGCCCTCCGCGAGGTCCGGCACGAACCGGGCGACCGCCTGCTCCACCGGGACCTGCACTACGCCAATGTGCTTGCCCCGGCGGGCATGGACGGCCGGGCGCCCTGGCTCGCCATCGACCCCAAGCCGTTGGCGGGCGATCCGGGGTTCGAGCTCCTCCCCGCCTTGCGGAACCGCTGGGACGATCTCACCGCGACCGGCGACGTCCCGCGCGCGCTCCGTCGCCGGTTCGACCTGCTGACCGACACCCTCGCCCTCGACCCGGCCCGCGCCACCTGTTGGACACTGGCCCGCGTCCTGCAGAACACCCTCTGGGACGTCGAGGACACCGAGGACATCGAGGCCGGCGGGGTCGGCGGGGCGGTCGTCAGCCCGGACCAACGCGCCATTGCCGAGACCCTGTTGGGCCGTTCCCGCTGACCGGTCCGGCGTGACCCGACGGCCCGCGCGTCCTGCTCCCCGCAGCGTCGCGGCTACCGGCCCCGCAGCAGCACGAACCGGAGCGGCGTCCCGGGGCGGGCCTGTGCGGCGGCGGCGAGGTCGGCAGGCGGGACGACGCCGAGGACGGGGTAGCCACCGGTGGTCGGGTGGTCGGCGAGGAAGACGACGGGCAGGCCGTCCGGGGGGACCTGGACGGCTCCCAGCACCATGCCCTCGCTCGGCAGTTCGCCGCCGCGCGACCGGGTGACCGCCGGGCCCTCCGTCCGCAGGGCGATCCGGTTGCTGGCCGGGGCGACCCGGTAGTGGTCGCGGGCCAGCCAGGCCACCGCCCGGGGTTCGAACCAGTCGGCGCGCGGCCCGAGGTGCAGTCTCAGCACCAGCTCGGCCGGGGGCGCGGGAAGCGGCACCAGGTCCGGGGTCGGCCGTGGCTGCGGGGGAGGGCCGACCGGCAGCCGGTCGCCGGTGGCCAGCGGAGCGGGGCCGAGGCCGGAGAGCAGGTCGGCCGAGCGGCTGCCGAGCACGGGTGGGACGGCGATCCCGCCCGCCACCGCCAGGTAGCCGCGGACGCCGTGGGTGGCGGCGCCGACCTCGACCAGCGCACCCGCCGGCACGGAGACCGGCGCGCCCCAGGCGGCGGCCCGCCCGTCCACGCGTACCGCCGACGGCGCGCCGGTGACGGCCACGGTCACCGGCCGGCTCGCGCGCAGGGCGACCCCGCCGAGGGTGGTCTCCAGCGCGGCCGCGTCCGGCTCGTTGCCGACCAGCCGGTTGGCGGCGCGCAGCGCGGGCTCGTCCAGCGCACCGGCCCTGGGCACACCGAGGTGGGCGACGCCGCGTCGCCCGAGGTCCTGCACGGTGGTCAGTGGGCCGGGCCGGACGACCTCCAGCTCGGCCCCGGCCACCTGCTCGGCCCCGGCCACCTGCTTGGCCCTGGCCTCCGGCTCGGCCACGTCCCCCGGCCCGGCCACGTCTCCCGGCTCAGCCATGGTCGCCCCGCACCGCCGTGAACCGGACCCGTACGCCCGGTGCGAGCAGCGCCGCCGGTTCGCGGGCGGCGTCCCAGAGCGGCAGGCCGGTACGGCCCAGGAGCTGCCAGCCGCCGGGGGAGGACCGCGGGTAGACGCCGGTGTAGGGGCCGGCCAGGGCGACCGAGCCGGCCGGGACGGAACTGCGCGGGGTGGCGCGTCGCGGCACCGCGTACTGCTCCGGCAGACCGGTCAGGTAGCCGAAGCCGGGGGCGAAGCCGCAGAAGGCGACCACGTACTCGGGCGCGGTGTGGATCCGGACGGCGGCCTCGGGGGAGACCCCCCAGAGCCCGGCCACCTCGGCGAGGTCGGCGCCGTCGTACACGGTCGGCACCTCCACCGGCGGGCCCGGTGTCGTGGTCGCCACGGTCGGGCGGGCCGCCCGGAGCAGGGTGGCCAGTGCGGGGACGTCGGTCACGCCGTCCAGCAGGACGGTCCGGGCGGCGGGGACGATCTCCTCGACGGCGGGCAGCTCGCCGGCCGCCTGCCGCTCGCGGAGCCAGGCGTACAGGGCGCCCACCTCGGCCGCCCCGGCGACCTCGACCAGCAGGGCCCGCTCCCCGACGGTTCGGATCTCCGGAGGCACCGGGTGTTCCGCCGCAGGGCCCGCGCCCTCCGCGCGTCGGACGCCCGCTGCGCCTCCGGCCCGCTCCGTGTTCTCGACGCCCGCTGCGCCTCCGGCCCGCTCCGCCGTGCCGGCGTCCCCCGTGCCGGCGTCCGCCGCGCCGGCGTCCCCCGCCTCCGTCACGCGAACGCCTCCACCCGTACCCCGGCCGAGGCGAGCGCGCCGCGGATCCGCCAGGCGAGCTGCGCGGCGCCGGGGGTGTCCCCGTGGACGCAGAGCGAGCGCGCCTCGACGGCGATCGGCTCGCCGCCGACGGCCTCCACCGTGCCGTCCCGGGCGATGCCGACCGCACGGGTGATCACCGTCTCGGGGTCGTGCACCACGGCGTCCGGTTCGCGGCGCGGCACCAGGGTGCCGGCCCAGGTGTACGCGCGGTCCGCGAACGCCTCGGTGACCACCGGGAGCCCGACGCCTTCGGCGACCGCCAGGAACCGGGAGCCGGGCAGGCCGAGCACGGGCAGCGGGCCGTCGCAGACCGCCCCGGCCCGCAGCACGCCCGCGACCACCGCCTCGGCCTGCTCGGAGTCGCCTACCACCCGGTTGTAGAGGGCGCCGTGCGGTTTGACGTACGAGACCCGGGAGCCGGCCGCACGGGCGAAGACCTGGAGGGCGCCGATCTGGTAGGCGATCTCGTCGGCGAGCTCGTCCGGGGGGACGTCCATCGCACGCCGGCCGAAGCCGGCCAGGTCACGGTAGGAGACCTGGGCGCCGATCCGGACGCCGCGTTCGGCGGCCAGCGCGCAGACCCGGCGCATGGTCGACGGATCCCCGGCATGGAAGCCGCAGGCGACGTTGGCGCTGGTCACCACGGAGAGCAGCGCCTCGTCGTCGGTCAGCGTCCACCGTCCGAACCCCTCACCGAGGTCCGCATTGAGATCGATCACCGCATCGGCCACGCCGGTCCGCCTCCCACAGCTGTTGAGCCAGATCGTAGGGCCTGCGCGTGACGGCCGGTGCCGCCCGTGCGGGCTCCGCCCGTGTGCGGGGGCCGGGCGGGCGGCGGGCCGTTCCCCCGGACGGATCAGCCGGTGGCGGAGGCCGGGGCGGTGGCCCGTGCGGCGGCGCGGGTTTCGGCGTCGGCGAGCCGCTCCAGCGGACGCAGCGCGCGCAGCACGATCAGCAGCGGGACGACACCGACGACGCCGAACGACATGTCGATGAATCGCCAGTACAGCGGGATGCCCCGGAGCGGGCCGCAGATCAGCGCCAGCGGGATGACGCCGGCGCAGGCGAGGACGGCCCAGCGGATGACCCAGACGTTGCGCACCGGGTCCTTGAGCGGGCCCCAGAAGGCGGCGGCGATCACCAGGTGGGCGAAGGCCAGCCAGTCGGTGCCGTAGGCGAGGAAGGGGTAGCGGGCGTTGGTCTCGGCGATGCCGTCGCGGACCCGTTCGAGCCGGCCGACCAGGGCCGGCAGGTGGTCGGTGACGGGGGCGGCCGGCCCGGTCGCGAAGTCGGCCAGCCACCTGGTCTCGGCCTCCAGCGGGAAGGCCGTCAGACCGCTCAGCACCAGGCAGACCACGAAGATCCCCAGCCACCGGCGTGCCCGCCGCAGCGCCGCCTCGGATTCAGTGCTCATCGCGCAAACCTCCATGCCGACATGCCGAAGAGCAGGTGAGCTCTTGTCCCACCCGCGCAGGACGACTCTAGACCGCAGAATTGAACGTGTTCAACTCTGCCTCGGGGGGGGGTGCCCGGACGCTGCGAGGGAATGCCCGGACGCCCTGCGGGAGTGCCTGGGCTCCCGGGCCGCCGACGGCCTCCGGAAGCGGCCGCGTCCGGACAGTCGGCCTCCGGAAACGCCGGTGGCCGGACGCGAACCGCGCCCGGCCACCCCTCGTGAACCTCCGCTACGCGGTGTACGTGTACCGGTCCGCCGTGCCGACCGCGCTGGTCCCGCCCGCCGTGGTGACGGTCACGTCGACCGTGCCCGTCCCGGCCGGAGCGGTGGCCGAGCAGAACGTCGGCCCGCAGGAGACGTGGCCGGCCGGCACGCCGCCGAAGGCCACCGTCCCCGAGGTCAGGTTCGAGCCCTGGACGTACAGCTGGGTGCCGCCGGCGGCCGGGCCGGTCCTGGTGGTCAGGTTGGTGACCACCGGTGCGGCCGGCGGTGCGGGCGGTGCGCCGGTGTAGTCGAACGCGGCCGGCGCGGTGGCCGAGCCGCCCGGCGTCACCACGGTGACCGGGACGCTCCCCGAGCCGCCCGGCGCCGTCACGGTGCACGCCGTGTCGGTGCAGGAGCCGTTCGCCGGGGTGCCGCCGAACAGCACGAAGCCGTTGGACAGGTGGCTGCCGCTCACCGTGACGGCGGTGCCGCCGGTCCCCGGGCCGGTGGTGGTGCCGATCCCGGTGACGGCCGGCGCGGGCGCGGTCGCCCGCGGCTGGAGGCCGCTGCCGAGCAGGTAGGTGGAGACGTTGTCGGAGGGGTCGGAGTCGCCCGCGTTGGCGACCGTGACCGTGATCGCCCCGGACGGCTTGGTGCCGTGCGAGGCCACGTAGACCTTCATGAACTCGCTGCGCCCCGGGGCCCGGGTGCCGGTGAAGACGGCCTCCAGGCGGCGGCCGTCGGGGGAGACGGTCTCGGTGAAGGTGTAGTCGGCCGGGGCGGCGGTGAAGGCGGCGCCGCTGGTCGTCAGACCCGGCGGCAGGTCCACCGTCAGCCGGGTGGGCCCGGTGAGGTCGGCGGTGCCGTTGGACGTCCAGGTCACCGCGAAGTTGGTGTTGTCGACCGGGAAGATCGGGTAGTTCCCGGCCTGGGTCACGCTAACGTTCGGGCCGGTGACCGCAGTCCGGGCGGTGGTCGCGGCGACGGAGACGGCGGCGCCCGCGGCGAGGGTGGTCGCGGCCAGTGCGGCGGCGAGGCCGCCTCGTACCAGTCTGGTGATCATAGGACGCATGATGGCGGGGCCGGGCGCGCCACGAGGTGGTTTTCTCGAAATCCAGTTCTAGTGGACCGCCTTCGACCCCTGCTCCCGCCCGCCCGTAAGGTCCGTTTCGGTCGTGTCGGCGACTACCTCTAATCTTGTCCTCCGTGACCGCCATCGCTGACCCGCCCACCGAGCACGGGCTCCGGCCGCCCGCCGGGCCCGCCACCGCCGCCGCGCGGCCCGCGCCCGGCCCCGCAGCCGACGAGGGCCTCGCCCGCCGGCTCAAGGCGCTGGCCTGCACCGCCCCGCTGCACGACCTGGACAACCGCAAGGGCATGCTGGCCGGCGAGTACGGCGGCTACGCGATGGCCGAGGTCGGCCTCGCCGCGATCGACCTGGTCACCCTGCACATGGACTTCGACACCGGGGCCGACCGCGACATAGTGCTGGCCCGGCTGCTGCCCCGCGTCGCCGCCCAGGCCGCCGGCCGGCCCACCGCCGAGCACGAGCGGGTGGCCCGCTGGGTGCTGGAGTCGCTGATCAACGTCGGCAGTGTCGACCGCGGCTTCCGGGCCGTCTACGGCACCTTCGGCGCGGACGGCGCGTACGTGCGCCGCGACTACGACTTCAAGCTGATCGAGGAGGTGCCCGGCCCCGACGGCGGCGTCTACCTGCGCACCACCGACGAGGCGGTCAACGTCCTGGTCGGCGCGCTCGACACCGACGTCACCTCGGCCCAGATCGCCGCCGAGGTGAAGCTGGAGGTGCTGATCCGCCGGGGCCGCCTGGCCGACGCCCAGCTCGCCGCCGAGCAGGCCCGCTACCGCACCGTCCAGTACGCCGAGACGCTGCGCCGCGCCCTCGACGCCACCCGGCGCAACGTCCGCGCCGTCGACTGGATGCAGGCCATCCCGGACCTCATCGACGAGGCGCTCGACCACATCGCCGACCGTTACCGGCACGAGAACGCGATTCTCACCAACATCCGCAAGGCCCGCGACGAGGCCGTGGAGCCCGAGCACAAGCGCCGGGCCGCCGAGCTGGTCGACATCGTCAAGGACTGCATCCGCCGCCACACCCAGCTGCAGACCCGCCTGCTGGAGGCCGGCCCGCTGTTCCGCGCCGAACAGGACCGCCAGGCCTTCGCCGCCCCCGGCGCCCGCAGCGGCATCGACCTCTACGGCCAGCTGCTCGCGCCCGTGCTGCGCCTGCCGCTGGAGCAGGCCGTCCGGCCCACCGGCGCCTTCTTCGCCCGCGGCACCGGCCTGCGCACGCCCGTCTCCGTCCGCGTCACCGACCTGGTCGACCTGCTGCTGACCCCGCCGGTCGAGCGCGAGCACCTGGGCGCCGAGCTGCCCGACCCGGACCTCGTCGCCACCCCCGACGACAGCCGGTTCTCCGAGGCACAGCTGGAGTCGGCGCTGGAGCTGCTCGACCTGCCGGCCGACGCCCCCCGCCGGCTCTCCGGCCTGCTCGCCGACGCCCGCAAGCAGGACCCGGAGCTGCCCTACCTGGTCGCCCTGCTGGCCGTGCACGCGGCCAGCCCGCCGGTCGGCACCGCCTACCGGCAGGGCGAGGAGCGGCTGCTCTTCGCGGTTGACGACGGCACCCCGCTGCGCGACCCGGAGTTCGGCGGCGCCGACCTCATCGTCGGCAGCGCCCTGCTCGACGCGGCCGGCATGGCGGCCGACCGCAAGGACGCCAGTTGACGACCGGTCACCACCCTCGTACCGGGCGGCCCCGTGCCGCTGACCCCGGTACCGGCCGGCCCCGTACCGGGCACCCCCGTACGCACCGCGACGGCGCCGGCCTCCCCGGCACCCGTCGCACCTGCGCCCGCAGACCTCATCAGCCCCACCGGCCCCGCAGACCCCACCAGCCCCGCACGCACCGCAACAGCACCGAGGAGCACCGCCCGTGACGACCCACCACGACACGTCCTGGGCGCCCGAGACCGAGCCGGCCGCGCCCGCCGTGATCACCCCGGCCGACGTCGCCGACGCGGCCCGGCTGGTCTCCTTCGGCCTCCAGGCCAAGCTCCTCCCGGCCCGTGACGCCGAGTACGCCGAGCTGGTCCGCCGCCACCGGGAGGACCCTCCGTTCGCCCGCCTCGCCGACGCCGTCGCGACCGGCATGGGCCTGGTCGTCCTGGAGGTCTCGCCGCGCGCCGGCATGGCCGTGGCCGCCGCCGAGGACTCCGTCTTCGCCGTCCGGATGGGCGACTACTCGCGGCGCGCCGCCTCCGAGTCCACCGACCGGTTCCTGCACGGCCTCGCCCACCTCGCCGTCGCCGCGATGGCCTTCCCCCGTCCCGAGGACCTCGCCGACGACGGCTACCTCGGCCGGATCACCGTCAACGGCGTCGACTCCTTCGTCCGCCAGGCCTGCCGCCGGCTGGAGGAACAGGCCGAGGTGGACGGCGCCAACACCGACCCGCAGAGCGACGCCCCCGGCCTGGAGGCCGCCTGGCGGGTCTGGGCCCGGCGCACCGCCACCGGCGCCACCAAGGACGCCCGCCGGCTCTCCGGCTCGACCATCGGCATCGTCGCCAAGGCGGTGATGTTCCTGGTCGACTCCGGCTTCCTGCAGAAGACCTCGGACGACGCCGGCGGCACCTACCGCACCACCGCCCGCTACCAGCTCCAGGTCCGCGACCTGGCCGGCAGCGCCGCCATGGCCGAGCTGCTCGACCTCGGCGTCGTCCCGGTGTCCGACGGGACCGCCAGCCTGCTGCCGCCGGACACCGGCGACGAGCTGGTCGCCGACGCCGGCCTGCCGTTCCACTCGCTCTGAGCCCACCCGGGCCCCCGGGGCCTCCGACCGCCCAGAGCCCCACCCGAGCCTTCTGACCCACCCGCACTGGAGAACCGCCGCACATGTACGAGCTCAACCGGGTCCGCCTCTACTCGATCGGACCGGCCGGCGCGCGCTACGCCGACACGGTGCTCGACCTGCGCGGTGTCGGCGAGCCCGTCGCCGACCCGGCCCCGCAGCAGATCGGCCTCTTCGGCGAGGACACCGACGGCCCGGTCCGCCGCCCCGCCCCGGCCGGCGTGCTCTTCCTGGAGAACGGCGGCGGCAAGTCCGTCCTGCTCAAGCTGATCTTCTCGGTGATGCTCCCCGGTCACCGCAACACCCTCGGCGGCGCCAGCTCCGGCGTGCTGCGCAAGTTCCTGCTCGCCGACGACTGCGGCCACGTCGCGCTGGAGTGGCAGCACACCGTCACCGGCGAGCTGATCGTGGTCGGCAAGGTCAGCGAGTGGCGCGGCCGGCAGGTCTCCTCCGACCCGCGCAAGTTCGCCGAGACCTGGTACTCGTTCCGCCCCGGTCCCGGCCTCACCCTGGACTCGCTGCCGGTCGCCGAGCGGGTCAGCCTGGCCGGCGACCAGAAGGCCCGCGGCCGGCGCCGCACCATGAAGGGCTTCCGCGACGCCCTCACCGAGGCCGGCAAGGCCCACCCCCACCTGGACCTGGTCTTCGAGGACGGCCACGACCGCTGGACGGAACACCTCGGCGACCTCGGCCTCGACCCCGAACTCTTCCGCTACCAGCGCGAGATGAACGCCGACGAGGGCGAGGCGGCCGGACTCTTCGCGGTGAAGCACGACAGCGACTTCACCGACCTCCTGCTGCGCGCCGTCACCGACACCCGCGACACCGACGGCCTCGCCGACCTCGTCCACGGCTTCGCCGCCAAGCTCGGCCGCCGCTCCGAGCTCACCGCCGAACGCGACTTCACCGCCGGCTCGCTCGACCTGCTGGAGCGGATCGCCGAGGCCACCGCCGCCCGCGAGACCGTCCGCGACGCCCACCGCACCGCCGAGCGCCGCACCCGCCGGCTCGCCCACGCCCTCACCTCCCGCGCCGCCGCCGAACGCGACCGCGCGCAGGACCTCGCCATCGAGGTCGCCGCCGCCGCGGGCGCCGTCACCGCCGCCGAGGCCGACCGCACCCGGCACACCCTGATCACCGCCGAACTCACCCACCGGCACGCCGCCCTGGGCCTGGCCGCCGCCACCGCCGAGGCCGCCGCGCTGCGCCGCGAGCTGACCGACGCCCGCACCCTGCACTCCGCCTGGCAGGCCGCCGAGGCCGTGCTCCGCCAGCGCGCCGCCGCCGACCGGGTGGCCCGGGTCGCCGCCGCCATCCGCGAGGCCGAGCTGGACGCCGCCCCCGCCCTGGCCGCCCGCGCCCTCGCCGCCACCGCCCTGGCCCGCGCCCTCGAAGCCGCCGCCGCGGCGGCCGAGGGCCGCGCCGACACCGAGGAGGAGCGCGCGGGCGAGCTCCAGGCCGACGGCGCCAAGGCCCAGAGCGACGCCACCGAGGCCGCCACCGCCGCCCAGAAGGCCCGCAGCGAGGCCGACCACCTGCGCCAGCGCCTCGCCGAGGTCGAGCAGGAGACCGAGGCCGCCGTCGCCGCCGGCTTCATCGACGCCGACGGCGGTGTCGACCCGGCCCGGGCCGCCCTGCACGCCGCGGACGTCGAGAAGACCGCCAGCGCCGCACTCGCCCAGGCCCGGACCGCCGCGGAGTCCGCCGCCGCCCGGCTGCGCGAGGCCGCCGCCGCCACCGGCCGCGCCGAACTCGCCGCCGCCCGCGCCAACGACGGCCGCAAGGCCGCCGCCCAGGCCCTCGCCACCGAGCAGCGCACCGCCGCCCTGCTCGCCACCGAGCCCCGGCTGGCCGACCTGCTCTCCCTCACGCCTTACCAGGACGGCTCCGAGGAGGAGGCCGGCTTCCTCACCCCAGCCGTCCTCGACCGCAACGCCGAGTACCTGCGCGAGCTGCTCGACGAGGCCATCGCCACCGCCGAGCGCACCCTGTTCGACCTGCGCACCGCCGCCGCCGACGACTCCCGCATCCTCGCCGCCCTCGGCGACGGCGGCCTGCTGCCGCCCGGCCCGGACGTCCTCGCAACCGTCGAGTACCTCGCCGAGCACGGCATCCCCGCCCTTCCCGGCTGGCGCTACCTCGCCCAGTCCGTGGACCCGGCGGACCACGAGGCGATCCTCGCCGCCCGCCCCGAACTCGTCGACGGCGTGGTCATCACCGACCCCAACTCGCTGGACCGGGCCCGCGAGACCCTCCAGGCCGCCGCCCTGCTGCCGCGCTCCACCGTCGCCGTCGGAGCCGCCGCCTCGCTCGTCGCCCCGATCACCGGCGAGCCCGCGTTCTTCCTCGTCCCGCCGAACCCGGCCATGCACGACGAGTCCGCCGCCGACGGCGAGCGCCGCGAACTGCGCGCCCGCGCCACCGCCCGCGAGGAGCACATCCGCGAACTCGCCGCCCGCCTCGGCGGCGACCGCGCCCTCGCGGCCCGCCTCGCCTCCTGGCACGCCAGCTGCCCGCCCGGCACCCTCGCCGAGCTCGCCGCCGCCGCCGAGGCGGCCCGCGAGCACGCCGAGCAGGCCGGCGCCGCCCTGGGCACCCTGCGCGCCGACCACGACGAGGCGGAGACCGACCACGCCGCCGCCGCCTTCGCCCACGAGGAGCACCGCGAGGCCGCCCAGCGCGCCCGCCGCCGCGCCGACGCCCTCTCCGGCCTCGCCTTCCGGCTGCGCGAACGCGCCGGCTGGACGCGCTCGCTGCGGGAGCTCGCCGACGACGCCACCGAGTGCGACCGCCGCCAGGCCCAGTGCGCCGAACGCGCCCGCACCTGCGACGAGGACCGCCGCGCCGCCCAGCGCGCCGCCGACGACGCCCGCCGCACCGCCCGCGCGCTGCGCGCCGAGCGTGCCGAGATCCCCGCCTCCGAGCAGGCCGACGGGCCGTCCGACACGGCGCCCGCCGCGCTGCCCGCGCTGCGGGAGGCCTACCGCGCGGCCTCCCAGCTCTACGAGAAGGTCGGCGTCGGTGCCGACCTGCGCGCCGAACAGGCCCGCGCCGAGGGCGACGAGGCCGCCGCCGCGACCGAACTCGACCGCCTCACCAACAAGGTCCGCACCCGTGCCGAGGAACTGCTCGGCAGCCCCGACGGCGCCGACGGCCCGGCGCGGCAGGCCGCCGCAGCCCGCGCCGAGGAGCTGGTCGCCACCATCGAGGCCCGTGCCGCAGCCGCCAGCGAGCAGCTCGGCCGCCTGCGCGGCGAGGCCGAGCGCTCCGCCCCCGCCGACGGCGAGGCCCACACCGAGCTGCCCGAGGACCTCGTCCCCACCGACCCCGAGCACGCCCAGACCCTGTTGCGCACCGCCACCAGCCGCCTCGCCGAGCGCCGCGAGACGGTGGACAACGCCCGCACCGCCCACGCCGACCTGCAGCGCACCTTCGACGCCGCCCAGGCCGCCGCCGCCGACTTCGACGAGCACGCCGGCCAGCTCAGGGACGGCCTGCGCGAGCACCAGGACGACGACGGCCAGCCGGCCGAGCCCTACCTCGGCGCGCTCGCCGACGCCCGGACGGCCGCCGCCGACGCCCGCCGCGCGCTGCGCACCGCCGCCGGCGAGCTGTCCTCCGCCGAACTCGCCGTCCGCGACGCCTCCGACGCGCTCGTCCGGCACGCCAACGCGGCCCGCTACGAGGCCGTCCGCACCCCGGCCCGGCAGCAGATCCGCGAACTGCCCGCCTCCGCCCTGCCCGACCACGCCGCCGCCTGGGCCACCGCCTTCGCCCCCCGGCTGCGCGTGCTCACCGACGAACTCGCCCAGCTGGAGCGCAACCGCGGCTCGATCGTCGACCGCCTGCGCGGCCTGGTCGAGTCCTCGCTCACCACGCTGCGCGCCGCCCAGCGGCTCTCCCGCCTGCCGGAGGGCCTCGGGGAGTGGTCCGGCCAGGAGTTCCTCCGGATCCGCTTCGAGGACCCGGACCACGCCACCCTGGTCGAGCGCCTCGGTGAGGTGATCGACGAGGCCACCCGCGCCGCCGTCAAGAAGAACAGCGACCTGCGCCGCGACGGCATGTCCCTGCTGCTGCGCGGCGTCGCCGCCGCGATCGGCCCGCGCGGCGTCTCCGTCGAGATCCTCAAGCCCGACGCCGTGCTGCGCGCCGAACGGGTCGGCGTCGGCCAGATGTCCGACGTCTTCTCCGGCGGCCAGCTGCTCACCGCGGCCATCGCGCTGTACTGCACCATGGCCGCGCTGCGCGCCAACGACCGCGGCCAGTCGCAGTTGCGGCACGCCGGGACGCTCTTCCTGGACAACCCGATCGGCCGCGCCAACGCCACCTACCTGCTGGAGCTCCAGCGGGCCGTGGCCGACGCGCTCGGCGTCCAGCTGATCTACACCACCGGTCTCTTCGACACCACCGCACTGGCCGAGTTCCCGCTGGTCATCCGGCTGCGCAACGACGCCGACCTGCGGGCGGGCCTCAAGTACATCTCGGTGGAGGAGCACCTGCGGCCGGGCCTGCCGGCCGCCCCGGACCCGGACGGCCCGGCGATCCACGGCGAGATCACCGCCACCCGGATGTTCAAGCGCCCCGCGGAGGCCCCCGCTTCGTGACGCTCTGTCGGGTGACGGCCGTCCGGTGATCGTACTAGCGTGTCCGCATGGTGACGATCGCTCAGTTCAGTGACATCCACATCGGCCAGGACCACGAAGGCGACTCCGGCGCCCGCGCGTACCGGCGGGCCGAGCAGGTGATGGCGTACCTCAACGCCCTGCCCGGCCCGCTGGACGCCGTGCTGGTCACCGGCGACCTCGCCGACCACGGCCTGCCGGCGGAGTACGAGCAGGTCGCCAAGGTGCTGGCCTCCCGTCACCCGGTGCTCACCTGTCCGGGCAACCACGACCGGCGCGAGGCCTACCGGGAGGTGCTGCTCGGCGAGGTGCCCACCGCGGGACCGGTCAACCGGCGGCACGAACTGCCGGGCGCCGACCTCCTGATGCTCGACTCCTCGATCCCCGGCCGCGACGACGGTCTGCTCGACGACGAGACGCTGGCCTGGCTGGACGCCCGCCTCGCCGACGGCCGCCAGGAGCTGCCCGCGCTGGTGGCCTTCCACCACCCGCCCGCCGAGCTGCACCTGCCGTACGTCGACCCGATCCGCCAGTTCGGCGAGGAGCGCCTCACCGAGGTGCTGGCCCGCCACCCGCGGGTCGCCGCCCTGCTCTGCGGCCACGCCCACACGGGCGCGGCCACCACGCTCGCCGGGCTGCCGGTGCTGGTGGCCCCCGGCGTGGTCTCCACCGTCTCGCTGGCCTGCGAGGGCACCGCCGACGTCACCTTCGACCAGCCGCCGATGCTCGTCCTCCACGTCCTGGACGACGCGGGCCGGCTCACCAGTCACTTCCGGGCCGTCGTCCCGGCCTGACATCGGCCGCCGGCCAGCGGTAAGCGGCCAGCCGCCAGCGGCCAGCGGCCAGCGGCCAGCCGCCAGCGGCCGCCGCCCATGAGCGGCCCGAGCCGTACGGCTACGCGGTCGGCACCCGCGGCTGACGCGGCGGACCTCCCGCCACCGGGCCGCGCGGTGCCGGGCCGCCGGGGGGCGTGCCTCCGGGCGGCGGCGGCGGCCCGGCCGGGCGGGGGAGCGGCCGCGGCCCGGAGGGCGCCCGGCTGCCCGCCATCGGCGACGCCGAGTTCGGTCCGCGCATCCGCTGGGCGGCGACCTGGCGTGAGATCATGATCTCCAGCAGGCACCACGCCGAGCCGAACACCCCGAGCCCCATCGCCATCAGCGCGGGTGTCAGCAGCCAGCTGCCCGCGAACGAGGCCAGCGTCGCGACCAGCAGGCCGACCAGGGTGAAGGCCAGGCAGAGCACCGCCCGGACGGCGGCGGTCCGCACCTCGTCGGGCAGACGGCGGCGACGGCGTGCGACGGACATCGGGCGACCCCCAGCGCGGTCGACGGTGGCAGGCGTGCGGGACGGGCGCACGAAACGCGCCCCCGGAGAACACTCTGCCCTGCCGCACCCGGACTATGCGCCCGAATTCACCGAACTGCCGTCAAATCATCTGATCTGTACCGGAAAGCCCCGTCGGGGCCTCGGGCCGGCCCAGCTGCTGGTCGAGCTCCTCCAGCGCGCCGGCCACGATCGTCCGCATCGCCCGCTCGGCGTGTGCGGCGTCCCCCGCGCAGATCGCCTCCGCGACCTCGCGGTGCAGCCGGACCGCGTACGGCTCCGGCTGATGAGGCATCAGATCGTACTCGGTGCGGCCGGTCAGCACCGCCCCGACGGTGTCCCCGAGGTGGGCGAACATCTCGTTGCCGGAGGCCCGCAGCACCGTGGCGTGGAAGGCGATGTCGTGCTGGAGGAAGGTCTCCAGGTCGGCGGCGCGTGCCGTCATCGTCAACTCGACTGCCAGTGCGCTGAGTTGACGCCGCTCGTCGTCGCTGGCGTGCCGTGCGGCCAGGCCGGCCGCGGCCGGCTCGACGGCGACCCGCAGTGAGCCGAGCGAACGCAGCTGCGCCGGCCGGTCGCTGCCCGCCAGCCGCCAGCGGATGACCAGCGGGTCGAAGACGTCCCAGTCGGACTTCGGCTGGACGGTGATGCCGACGCGGCGGCGGGGTGCCACCATGCGCATCCCCTCCAGGATCCGCACCGCCTCGCGGACCACCGTCCGCGACACCCCGAACCGCTCCTCCAGCTCCTCGGTGCGCAGCACCGCACCCACGGGAACCTCCCCGGACGCGATGGCCGGTCCGAGCTCGGCGAGCAGGCGGCCGGGCAGTCCCTGGATCTCCATCCGCCCAGCCTAGACGTCACCCGCCGCCCCGCGCCGCGCGGCCCTCGCCCCGCGATCCGGGGCCGGCCGTCCGGCCGCAGGGTTCCGGCGGGCGGCCTGCCGGGCTCCCGTGGGCCGCCCGCCCGGGCCCGTGGGCCGCCCGCCAGGCTCCGGCCCGCCACCCCCAGGATCAAAAGTATGACGATTTGGTTTCCGACACTTGAATACGTCATATCTTTGGGGTGATAGTGGCGGCCTGCAACGAAGGAGCACCACCCATGGCTCTCAGCGTCGAGAACCACGACACCCCCGGACCCACCACCCCCGGCCCCCTCACGGTCGTGGTGATGGGCGTCTCCGGTGTCGGCAAGACCACCGTCGCCCGCCTCCTGGCCGACCGCCTCGACCTGCCCTACGGCGAGGCGGACGACTTCCATCCGCCGGCCAACATCGCCAAGATGTCGGCCGGCATCCCGCTGGACGACGAGGACCGCGCCCCCTGGCTGCGCGCCCTCGGCGGCTGGCTCAAGGAGCGGACCGAGGCCGGCACCGGCGGCGTGGTCACCTGCTCGGCGCTGAAGCGCCGCTACCGCGACACCCTGCGCGAGGCCTGCCCGGGCGCCTTCTTCCTGCACCTCAGCGGTGGTCACGGGCTGGTCGAGGACCGGCTCGCCCACCGCGCCGGCCACTTCATGCCGCCGTCGCTGCTCGCCTCGCAGTACGCCGCCCTGGAGCCCCTCGGAGCGGACGAGCGCGGCGCCGTCCTGGACGTCGGCCCGTCCCCCGACCAACTCGTCGAGATGGCCGTGGCACTGCTGCGGCCCGTCAATGGAGACCTCGCTTGATGTCCCCCACCCTCGTGCTCGCGGCCGCCCCACCGGCCCTGCCGCACACCGGCAGCGATTCCCGGCTGCTGTTCGCGGTGCTGCTCAGCATCGGCGCCATCGTGCTGCTGATCACCAGACTGAAGCTGCACCCGTTCCTCGCCCTGACCATAGGTTCGGGCCTGCTGGCCGCCGTCGCGGGAGCCCCGTTCGACAAGCTGCTCTCCAGCTTCTCGACGGGCTTCGGCGCCACGGTCGCCGGCGTCGGCCTGCTGATCGGCCTGGGCGCGATGCTCGGCAAGCTGCTCGCCGACTCCGGCGGGGCGAACATCATCGCGGACACCGTGCTGTCCCGCTCCGGTCCCCGGGCGCTGCCGTGGGCGATGGCCCTGATCGCGGCCGTCCTCGGTCTGCCGCTGTTCTTCGAGGTCGGCGTCGTCCTGCTGATACCGATCGTGCTGCTGGTCGCCCGCCGCGGCAACGTCCCGCTGATGCGGATCGGCATCCCCGCGCTGGCCGGCCTCTCGGTGCTGCACGGGCTCGTCCCGCCGCACCCGGGCCCGCTGGTGGCCGTCGACGCGCTGAAGGCCGACCTCGGCGTCACCCTGGCGCTCGGCCTGCTGATCGCGGTGCCGACCCTGATCATCGCCGGCCCGCTGTTCTCCCGGGTCGCCGAGCGCTGGGTCGGTCCGCTGGCGATCCCGGCGACCACCACCCCGGTGGAGACCGAGAAGCCCGAGCGGACCCCGTCCTTCGGTGCCGTGCTGGCGACCATCCTGCTGCCGGTCGTGCTGATGCTCGGCAAGGCGCTGGCCGACGTCGTGATCGACGACCCGAAGGCGATGCCGCAGCGGGTGTTCGACTTCATCGGCTCGCCGCTGATCGCCCTGCTCGCCGCGACGCTGCTGGGCATGCTGACGCTCGGCCGGGCGGCCGGCTTCTCGAAGGACCGGATCGCCGACACCGTGGGCAGGTCGCTCGGCCCGATCGCGGGCATCGTCTTCATCGTCGGTGCGGGCGGCGGCTTCAAGCAGACCCTGATCGACGTCGGCGTGGGCAACGCGGTCAGCGAGTGGGCGGGCAAGTGGCACGTCTCGGCGCTGCTGCTCGGCTGGCTGATCGCCGTCCTGATCCGGCTGGCCACCGGCTCGGCCACCGTCGCCACCATCACCGCCGCGGGCATCGTGGCCCCGCTGGCCGCCGACATGTCGTCGACCCACGCGGCCCTGCTGGTGCTGGCGATCGGCGCGGGCTCGCTCTTCTTCTCGCACGTCAACGACGCCGGCTTCTGGTTGGTGAAGGAGTACTTCGGGATGAGCGTCGGCCAGACCGTGAAGTCCTGGTCGGTGATGGAGACGGTGATCTCGGTGGTCGCCATCGCCCTGATCATGCCGCTCAGCCTGATCATCTGACCTCGGCACCGCCCGTTCGCGGCCCCGGCCCGCCGCCACGTCGGCCGGCTACGGCGCCGCCACCGCCGCGGAGGGCGGCACCCGTGCGCAACGGGTGCCGCCCTCCGGCGCGTTCGCCTCCGGTGGGGCGCGGGGCTCAGCCCAGCAACCCGCCCAGGACCGCCGTGGTCGCCGCCAGCAGCTCCTCCGCGGCCGGACCGCCGGCCGCGGTCCGGGCCAGCAGGCCCTCCCGGGCGGCCAGGATCACCGCGGCGGCCTGCCCGGCCCCCGCGCCCGGCGGAACCAGCCCGGGCAGGGCCCGCTCCAGGACGGCCGCCAGCGCCGTGGACACCTCCCGGTCGTGCTCCGCGACGCGTTCGGCCAGGCCCGGTGTCCGGGCGGCCAGCAGCCGGAACTCCAGGAAGAGCAGGATCCAGCCGGTCTCGGCCGGCTCCACCCGCAGCAGCGCCTCGACCAGCCGCCGGGCACGCTCCTGCGGTGCCAGTGCCGCGGCGGCCGCCGCCAGCCGGTCCAGCTCGTCGATCCGGCCCGCCGCCTGCTCGTCGAAGAGCGCCAGCAGCAGGTCCTCCTTGGTGGCGAAGTTCGAGTAGAACGCGCCACGGGTGTAGCCGGCGGCGCCGCAGATGTCCTCGATGCTGGTCCGCCCGTAGCCGGCGGTCAGGAACAGGTCGCTCGCGGCCGCGAGGATCCGCGCCCGGGTGTGGACGCGTCGGCGCGGGGGTCTGGGGGAGCCGTCTCCGGCCGGGGGTGGATTCACAACATCACGATACATGGTGTATTCAATACAGGTCGTATTGAACTCTGCTTCCGGGGGAACCTCGTCATGAGCCGACTGCTGATCACCCATGCCCACCTGCTCCACCCCGAGACCGGCACCCGTACCGACGCCGGGTGGATCGAGGTCGCCGACGGCCGCATCGCCGCCACCGGCACCGGCCGCCCGCCCGCGCCCGGCGAGGGCGTCCGGGTGATCGACGCCCGGGGGGCCACCGTGCTGCCCGGCCTGATCGACGCCCACGTCCACCTGCTGGTGACCACCCTCGACCTCCAGGCCGTGGCGAGCATGACCCCGGGCTACCTCACCGTGCGGGCCCTCGCCGAGGCCGGCCGGATGCTGCGCCGCGGCTTCACCACCGTCCGGGACGTCGGCGGCGCCGACCACGGCATGGCCCGCGCCCTCGACGAGGGCCTGGTGCCCGGCCCCCGGCTGATCCACGGCGGCAAGGCGCTCTCCCAGACCGGCGGTCACGGCGACCTGCGCCCGCTCGGCGAGGACGCGCCGCCCTGCTGCGACTCCCGCCCGAACTTCGCCCGCATCGCCGACGGCGTGGACGCCGTCCGTGCCGCCGCCCGCGACGAGTTCCGCAAGGGCGCCGCCCACCTCAAGGTGCTGCTCTCCGGCGGTGTCGCCTCGCCGCACGACGAGATCGCCGCCGTCCAGTACAGCGAGGAGGAGATCCGCGCCGCCGTCGAGGAGGCGGAGAACCACAACCGCTACGTCACCGTGCACGCCTACCACCCGCGTGCCGTCGCCCGGGCGCTGCGGGCCGGCGTGCGCTGCGTCGAGCACGGCAACCTGATCGACGACGAGACGCTCGCGCTGCTGGTGGAGAAGGACGCCTTCCTGGTGCCGACCCTGGTCGCGTACGAGCAGACGGCGAAGCTCGGCGCCCGTTCCGGCCTGCCCGAGTCCTCGCAGCGCAAGCTGGCCGAGGTCCGTGACGCCGGGCTGTCGGCACTGGAACGCGCCCACCGCGCGGGCGCCAACCTGGTCTACGGCAGCGACCTGCTCGGGCCGCTGCACCCGGCGCAGCTGGAGGAGTTCCGGCTCCGCGCGGAGGTGCAGCCGGCCGCCGACGTGATCCGCTCGGCGACCAGCACCGCGGCACGGCTGCTCGGGATGGAGGGGCGGCTCGGCACCCTCGCGCCCGGCGCCCACGCCGACCTGCTGCTCGTGGACGGCGATCCGCTGGCCGACCTCGGGGTGCTGACGGCCCCGGAGCGCCACCTGAAGTACGTGGTCAAGGCCGGCGCCGTGGTCTGACCGGAGCGATGGTCCGGCCGGCGCGGTCCCGGGCGGCGCCGCGCGGGACAAGCGCCGCCGGGACGGGCGCCCGTCCCGGCGGCCTCGACGGGGCGGCCGGACGCGAACGGGCCGGCGGATGCGGACGGGCGGCCCGAACGCGAACGGGCGGGCGCTCCCGGAGGAACGCCCCCCCGTCGCCAGGGGGTGTCAAGCAGCGGACTACCTCAGCAGGACCCGCCAGCCGGCGTCGCCCGCCCGCCCGTCCAGGCGGAGCGTGAGCTCCTTCGCCTGGCCGGTGTCGTGGAAGCCGAGCCGCACGGTCTGCCGGGCGGCCGGGTCGTCACCGAAGTCTGCGGTGACCGGCCCCCTGGCGCCCTGCTGGTACTCGCCGACCCAGGCGGCCGCGGCGGCCCGGTGCTCGGCGGCCGAGCCGTCCGAGGAGGCCAGCTCCTCCAGCCGCCCCCCGGCGCCGTCGGCGAGCCGCCAGACGACCTGCTGGACGACGTCCAGCGTCCCGGGCACCGGGTACCCCGTCACCCGCAGGTGAGGATGGGCGGCGTAGTCGCTCGCGTGCGCGAGCTCGGCGTCCGGGGCACCGCTGGAGCACCCCGCCGCCAGGGCGGCCGAGAGCACGGCCGCCAGTACGGCCGCGACCGGCCGCCCCGCCGCCATCAGTTGGACCCGAGCGGGCGGACGACGACGAACCACTCGATCGGGTCGCCCTTCTGCCGGTAGTACGACAGGACCTCGTTCAGGGTGGTGACACCCGTCCGGCCGTGCTGACGGAGCTCCATCGAGGCGCCCCAGCTGACCACCACCGCGGCGTGGTTGATCCGGGACTCCTTCTTCCACTTGAAGAACACGATGTCACCGGGCCGGGCCTCGGAGGTCCACCGCAGCCAGGTCGAGTACCGGTGGTTGAGCTTGTGGCGGTGCAGGTTGGCCGCGCCGGCCCAGGTGTAGCTCCGGTTGATGTGCCAGCCGAACATCCAGTAGTCGTTGGTCCACCAGGCGCTGTCGAAGGTCTTGAAACCGTACCGGACCTTCATGCCGCCGCCGTAGTACAGCGCCTTGGACACGAAGCGATCGCGGTGGTTCCGTCCGGGAATGCCGGAGGGCGGGCGCCCCCAGCCCTGGGGTGCCCGCCCTCCGAGTCCTGCGCGCCGGCGGCTACCTGCGCCGGCGCTTCGCCGGGGCCGTGCCTGCCTGGTCCCGCGCTTCTACTTGGTCCCGCGCTTCGCGAGGAAGGCGTCGACCTCGTCGCGGATCTCCGGGGTGTCCAGGCCGCGCACGGTCATCGTGGTGCGGCGCCGCAGCACGTCGTCCGTGGTGTACGCCCACTCGTTGTCGGCGGCGTAGGCGACCTGCGCCCAGACGTCCGGCCCGTCCGCGTGGATCGGCCGGCCCAGCTCCGGGTTCTCGTCGATCATGCGGGCGATCTCGAAGGAGAGCGTGCCGTAGTGGCTGGCCAGGTGCCTGGCGACCAGCGGCTCCATCCGGGAGCCGGGCTCACGGTCGATCAGCAGGCGGTGAGCGACGGCGTTCGGAGCGCCGACGCCGGGCAGCGGCACGGTCGGGGCGATCGGCGACATGTCCTCGCCGAGGCTGGTGCCGGGCACGTGGGCGAGCTTCTCCAGCACGGTGCGGCCGATGTGCCGGTAGGTGGTCCACTTTCCGCCGGCGACCGACAGCATGCCGCCCCGGCCCTCGGTGACGACGGTCTCGCGCTTGGCGGCGGCGGTGTCCCCGGGGCCGCCGGGCAGCACCCGCAGGCCGGCGAAGGCGTAGGTGATCAGGTCGCGGTCGAGGTGCTCGTCGCGGATGGCGTGCGCGGCCTCGCCCATGATCTGGTCGATGTCCGCGTCGGTGGCCCGGACGTCCTGCGGGTCGCCGGTGTACTCCTCGTCGGTGGTGCCGAGCAGGACGTGGCCCTCCCACGGGATGGCGAAGGAGACGCGGTACTTGTCGATCGGGATGGTCAGCGCGGCGCGCCACGGGGAGCGGCGCTTGACCACGACGTGCGCGCCCTTGGAGAGGCGGATCGACGGCGCGGCGCCGGCGTCCTCCATCCGGCGCAGGTGGTCGACCCAGGGGCCGGTGGCGTTGAGCACCAGGCGGGCGTCGACGCCGAACTCGGTGCCGTCCAGGCGGTCCTTCAGGTCGGCGCCGGTGACCCGGCCGCCGGTGAAGCGCAGGCCGGTCACCTCGGCGTGGTTGAGCACCACGGCGCCCGCGTCGACGGCGGCGCGCACCGTCATCACGGCGACGCGCGAGTCGTTCATCTGGTGGTCGCCGTAGACGGCCACCGAGCGCAGGCCCTCGGTGCGCAGCGCGGGCACCTGCTGGGCGGCGTGCGCGGCGGTGGAGACCCGGCCCATGCCGTCGCGGAAGGCGGAGAGCGCCGAGTAGAGGAAGACGCCGGCGCCGAGCTTGGGGGCGCTGTGCGGGCCGCCCTTGTAGACCGGCACGAAGAAGGTCAGCGGGTTGACCAGGTGCGGGGCGACGTCGGTGGCGAGCGCGCGGCGCTCCTTGTGGTTCTCGGCGACCAGCTTGACCGCGCCGGTCTGCAGGTAGCGCAGACCGCCGTGGACCAGCTTGGAGGAGGCGCTGGAGGTGGCACCGGCGAAGTCGCCGGCGTCGACCATGGCGACCTTGAGGCCCGCCTGGGAGGCGGTCCAGGCGACGGCCGTGCCGAGGATGCCGCCCCCGATCACCAGCAGGTCGTAGGTGGCCTTGCCCAGCAGCTCGCGGGTCTCGGCGCGGGAGGCGGTGCGGCCGGCGGTGCGCTCGGCACCCAGGGTCGGGATGGTTGCCATGGTGTGTGTACGGCGACGCGGGTCGGGCGGCGCCGTTACTCCTCTCGGTGTGCGGTGCGGCCCCTGCTGAGAGGCCGGTCGGCCCGGTGCGGCGGGCCGGTGAAACGTGGGCAAGCCGGCCGGGGCCACGGGGGCCCCGACCGGCTTCGCGGTCAGCTCTGCTCTTCCTCCTCCACCCAGCCCATGGTGCGCTCCACGGCCTTGAGCCACTTCTTGTACTCGCGGTCCCGGGTGGCCTCGTCCATGCGCGGGGTCCACTCGGCGGCGCGGTGCCAGTTGGCCCGCAGGGTGTCCAGGTCGCTCCAGAAGCCGACGGCCAGGCCGGCCGCGTAGGCGGCGCCGAGCGCGGTGGTCTCGGCCACGTACGGGCGCTCGACCGGGGCGTCCAGCACGTCGGCGATGTTCTGCATGAGCAGGTTGTTGCTGGTCATGCCGCCGTCGACCTTGAGCGCGGTGAGCTCGACGCCGGAGTCCTTCTGCATGGCGTCGACGACCTCGCGGGTCTGCCAGGCGGTGGCCTCCAGGACGGCCCGGGCCAGGTGGCCCT
This sequence comes from Kitasatospora sp. NPDC056181, assembly GCF_042266225.1. Taxonomy (NCBI): domain Bacteria; kingdom Bacillati; phylum Actinomycetota; class Actinomycetes; order Kitasatosporales; family Streptomycetaceae; genus Kitasatospora; species Kitasatospora sp. NPDC056181. The sequence goes on along the minus strand of NZ_JBHJUK010000122.1, from coordinate 4,844 downwards.
TGGTGACGTACCGGGTCAGGCCGGCGATCACACCGCGGGCGTCGGAGCGCCAGTACGGGGCGAACAGGCCGGAGAAGGCCGGGACGAAGTAGGCGCCGCCGTTGTCCTCGACGGTGTTGGCGAGGGTCTCGATCTCGGCGGCGGTGGAGATGATGCCGAGCTGGTCGCGCAGCCACTGGACCAGCGAACCGGTGACGGCGATCGAGCCCTCCAGGGCGTAGACCGGCTTCTGGTCGCCGATCCGGTAGCCGACAGTGGTCAGCAGCCCGTGGTACGAGTTGACGACGTCCTCGCCGGTGTTCAGCAGGAGGAAGGTGCCGGTGCCGTACGTCGACTTGGCCTCGCCCTTGTCGAAGCAGGTCTGGCCGAACAGCGCGGCCTGCTGGTCGCCGAGGGCGGAGGCGACCGGGACGCCGGCGAGGTCGCCGACGGCCTCGCCGTAGACCTCGGCGGAGGAGCGGATCTCCGGCAGGACGGACATCGGGACGCCCATCGACTCGGCGATCTTCTCGTCCCACTGCAGGGTGTGCAGGTTCATCAGCATGGTGCGGCTGGCGTTGGTGACGTCGGTGACGTGCTTGCCGCCGTCGACACCACCGGTGAGGTTCCAGATCACCCAGGTGTCCATGGTGCCGAACAGGATGTCGCCGGCCTCGGCGCGCTCGCGCAGGCCCTCGACGTTATCCAGCAGCCAGCGGATCTTCGGGCCGGCGAAGTAGCTGGCCAGCGGGAGGCCGGTCTCGCGGCGGAAGCGGTCCTGGCCGACGTTGCGGCCCAGCTCGCGGCAGAGCGCCTCGGTGCGGGTGTCCTGCCAGACCAGTGCGTTGTGCACCGGCTCGCCGGTGTTCCGGTCCCACAGGACGGTGGTCTCGCGCTGGTTGGTGATGCCGATGGCGCGGATGTCGTCCCTGGTCAGTCCGGCCTTCTCCAGCGCACCGCGGACGACCGACTGCACGCGGGTCCAGATCTCCGCGGCGTCGTGCTCGACGTAGCCGGGCTGGGGGAAGATCTGCCGGTGCTCCTGCTGGTCGACGGCGACGATCCGCCCGTCCGCACCGAAGATGATGCAGCGGCTGGAGGTCGTGCCCTGGTCGATCGCGGCGATGTAGTTGCCCGTGCCAGTGGAGGTCATGAGGGTCCTCGGCTCAAGATGGGGGTTCGGGTGGGTGGGTCTGGCCCGTGGGGTCAGTCCCCGTGCTCGGGTGGGGCGAAGCCTGGCTCCGGAAAGATGGCCGGCTTTAGAAGATCGCGTTGTACAGGCCGCCGGCCAGCAGACCGCCGATGACCGGGCCGGCCACCGGGATCCAGGCGTAGGACCAGTCGGAGCCGCCCTTGTTCGGGATCGGCAGCAGCGCGTGCACGATGCGCGGGCCCAGGTCGCGGACGGGGTTGATGGCGTAGCCGGTCGGGCCGCCGAGCGAGAGGCCGATGCCGACGACGGTGAACGCGACGATCAGGATGCCGAGGCCGGACTTGCCCAGGCCCTCGTTGGTGCCCTGGGTGAGGATCGCGAAGCAGAGCACGAAGGTGCCGATGATCTCGGTGAGCATGTTCTGGACCGGGTTCCGGATCTCGGGACCGGTCGAGAAGATGCCCAGGGTCGGCTCCTTGTTCTCCTGGAACTGGCCGAGGTAGGTGGCCCAGACGAGGACGGCGCCGATCATCGCGCCGAGCAGCTGGGAGCCGAGGTAGACGGGGACGTTGCCCCATTCGCCGCTCTTGACGGCGAGGGCCAGGGTCACGGCCGGGTTCAGGTGCGCGCCGGACTTGGGGGCCGACATGTAGGCGGCGATCATCACCGCGAAGCCCCAGCCGAAGGTGATCGCCAGCCAGCCGGCGTTGATGGCCTTCGACTTCTTGAGCGTCACGGCGGCGCAGACGCCGCCGCCGAGAAGTATCAGGGCGGCGGTGCCGAGGGTTTCGCCGACGAAGATGTCGCCGGTGGAGAACGCGGACACAAAGACTCCCTTGTCCATATGGCCCGGAGGTGCGGGTGGGGGCAGGTGGCCGAGCGATCACTGTGCGGGTGAGCGCTTTGCGGGAGGGATCCGCTCGGCCATCGTTCGACAATGTCGACCGTCATGCGGAAGCTTCCTCCCCGGGCCGCCTTCACGTCAAGGCCGGGTTACGCAGCTGTGACCCTTCACTCGAAGTCACCAAACGGATCACTGCAAATACGGACAAAACGCTAAGGCGCGGACAGGCATCGTGCCTGTCCGCGCCTCAGCGTGAACGTCGGACTTCTCGGCGCCGACCCGCCGTACAGCCGCCCCGCGGCGTCAGAACCGCCCGGCTCCCAGGTCCCGCGAGATCGCGCGGGCGGCGCTGCGCACCGAGGCGACGAGCGAGGGCTTCACGAAGCCGTCCTCGCAGACCCGCTCCACCGCGCCGCTGATGCAGACCGCGCCCACCGGGTTGCGCCGCCGGTCCTGGATCAGCGCGCCGATCGAGGCCACGCCCTCCCAGGTCTCCTCGATCGAGTCGGCCCAGCCGCGCTCGCGGGTCAGTGCCGCCTCGGCGTCCACGTCCGCCGGCTCGGTCAGCGTCCGGGCGGTGTACGCCTCGTACGGCCCCCCGCCCAGCTCGCCGCGGGCCACCGGGTCGTAGGCCAGCAGCACCTTGCCCAGCGCGGTGGAGTGCAGCGGCTGCATCGAGCCGACCTCCAGCACTTGCCGGGTGTCGTCCGGGCGGAAGACGTGATGCACGATCAGCACGCCCTGCTGGTGCAGCACGCCCAGGTAGACGGTCTCGCCGGACGCCCTGGCCAGGTCGTCCGCCCAGACCAGGGCCCGGGCGCGCAGCTCGTGGACGTCCAGGTAGCTCTGGCCCAGCCGCAGCAGCTCGGCGCCCAGCTGGTACTTGCCGCTCTCCGGGTCCTGCTCCACGAACCCCTCCATCTGGAGGGTGCGCAGGATGCCGTGCGCGGTGCCCTTGGCCAGGTCCAGCGCCGTCGCGACCTCGGACAGGCCCAGGCGGCGCTCACCGCCGGCCAGCAGGCGCATGATCGCGGCGGCCCGGGAGAGCGACTGGATCGGGCCGGGCATTCGGTACCTCCGGGCTGACAGGTGGTCGACAATGTCGACCACAGTGGTAACGGGATGAGTCTGCCAGGCCGCCCCCGGTCCGTGCACCTTCCCCCTCGGAAAGACCGGTACCGGCCGAACGGTGGGACCGGTGCCGGCCGAGGGCCCGGGGCCGGCCGGCGGCTCAGCGCCGGCCGCGCGTCACCTCGGCGGCCAGCGCGGCGATCTCCCGCGGGCCCACCCGGCAGCAGCCGCCCACCAGCCGGGCGCCGCCCGCCAGCCAGCCGCTCACCCGGTCCGGACGGAACGTCGGCTCGCCGCGCCAGTCCCGCACCCCGGCGTCCCACTCCTCCCCGCTGTTCGGGTACACCACCACCGGCTTGCCGGTCACCCGCGCCGCCAGGGCCACCGCCGCGTCCGCGTCCTGCGGCGTGCAGCAGTTCACCCCCACCGCCACCACCTCGTCCGCCTCCGCGGCCAGGGCCAGCGCCTCCGCGAGCGGCTGCCCGGCCCTGGTCCGCCCGCCCGCCACGCTGTACGACAGCCAGGCCGGCACCCCCAGCCCGCGCACCGCCCGCAGCAGCGCCCGGGCCTCGTCCGCGTCCGGGACGGTCTCCAGCGCCAGCACGTCCGGCCCGGCCGCCGCCAGCACCTCCAGCCGCGGACGGTGGAACGCCTCCAGCTCGTCCACCGTCAGCCCGTACCGCCCCCGGTACTCCGACCCGTCCGCCAGCACCGCCCCGTACGGGCCCACCGACGCCGCCACCCAGAGCGGCCGGCCCGGCCGTTCCCGCTCCGCCGCCGACCGCCGCGCCGCCTCCCGGGCCAGCTCCACGCTGCGCGCCAGCAGCGCGGCCGCCTCCGCCCGGCCCACCCCGCGCCGTGCGAACCCCTCGAAGCTCGCCTGGTAGCTCGCGGTGATCGCGACCTCCGCCCCGGCGTCGAAGTACGCCCGGTGCGCGGCGACGACCGCCTCCGGCGCGTCCGCCAGCAGCCGCGCCGACCACAGCGCGTCGCCGAGGTCGTGCCCGGCCGCCGCCAGCTGGTTCGACATCCCGCCGTCCAGCACCAGCGGACCGGCGGCCACCGCGGCGGCGAAGTCCGGCGGGGGAGTGGCGGGCATGGCGGCCTCCAAGACCTGCTCCTCGGGCAAAGCTCCTGGCCACAGCCTAGAAGACGGGCGGGAGCGCCTCCCCGGAAATCCATTTGCCGCAGAGTCAACGGGTCGCTACGTTGTGCTCATCCCGAGAACGACGACGCCGAGCCGGGCGCCACACCGGAGAGGAGCCGGCCATGGCCGTGGAGCAGCACCCCGTCGGCACCGAGACGGACGAGCAGGCCTGGCTCGCCGCCTACGACCCGCGCGCCTACACCCCCGTGGCCGTCACCGTCGACATCGTCGCCCTGACACTGCGCCACGGCGGCCTCCACGTCCTGCTGGTCGAGCGGGCCGGTCCGCCCTACCAGGGCTCCTGGGCGCTGCCCGGCGGCTTCCTCAAGGCCGGCGAGGAGGGCCTCGACGAGGCCGCCGCCCGCGAGCTCGCCGAGGAGACGGGCCTGCAGGGCAGCTCCGGCGCCGAAGCCGCCCTCAGCCGCATACACCTCGAACAGCTCGGTACCTACGGGGCCCCCGACCGCGACCCGCGCATGCACGTCGTCTCGGTCGCCTACCTGGCCTTCGCACCCGACCTACCGGACCCAGAAGCCGGCTCGGACGCGGCCCGGGCGGCCTGGCACCCCGTCACCGGCCTCGACCTCCGGCCGTCCATCGGCCGGTCACCAGCCGCCGGCAGGCCCGTCGACACCCACGGGGGTGGCGTC
>NZ_JBHJUK010000121.1:0-28132 GCF_042266225.1 Kitasatospora sp. NPDC056181 | reverse complement strand
CCGCTCGACGAGTCGAGCGGGGGCCGCCGTGGTCAGCGGGGGGCCGCCGTGGTCACCTGTCGCAGGCGTCAGCTCTCGCTGCTGCCGCGGCGCTTGCGGGCGACGAAGACGAGCCCGCCGCCGAGCAGGACGACGGCGCCGCCGGCCGCGGCGATGACCGGGGTCGAGTCGTTGCTACCGGTCTGGGCGAGCACCGGGCCCGCGGTCGGGGTCGCGGTCGCGGTGGTCGGCGCCTGCGTGGGCGTCTTGGTCGCGCTGGGGGTCGCCGTCGCGGTGGCGGTGGGCGACACCGTCGCGCTCGGGGTCGGGGTCGGCGTCACCGTCTTGGTGGCGGTGGGCGTCGGCGTGGGGGTCGGGGTCGCCGTCTTGGTGGGCGTGGGGGTCGGAGTCGGGGTCGGCGTCTTGCAGACCTCGATCGTCCTGGTCTCGGTCTTGTTCCAGTCGTGGTTCTTCGGGTCCTCCGTGGTGGTGACCACGAAGGTGGCGGTGACCGGCTTGTCGTGGTCCTTGACCGGGTACGTGCCGTGGAACTCCTTGCCGAACTCCTTCTGGTCGACCACCTTCACGCCGTCGATGGTCAGGCTGACGACGTTCTTCACGCCCGCCGCGTCGCTGTAGTTGGTCAGGTCGATCACGACCTTGTCGCAGGTCGTGGTCCATACGGGCGTGTGCGCCGAGGCACTGGTGGCCAGGGCCATCGGCAGCAGGACGGCGGCTGCCGCCGCCCCCGCCAATGCCGCGCCCCTGATGCCGATCTGCCGCTGCTGTCGCGCCATTTCGTTGTCCCCTCCGAACGGTCTTGTGCAGCAGGCGTGTTGAGTGGTTTGGCGGTGGCCCGCTACGACTGTCCGGGGGACTCTACCTGCACTTACGCCCCTCCCCACACCCCGCCGACGACCGGATTTCGTCTGTCCGTCCGGTCCCGGATGTGCATTGAGCAGCCCATCACGCCCGCCACCTCGCATGACGTGGTTTCGGCAAACTTGAATGGACTTCGTCACACTGCCATGTAGAACGGCGCCCGCGGTGATCGGGTTCAGTCACCACGGGCGCCGTATCGATCGGCCGGACCGGTCGGTCGATGAGGCTTCAGGCCTTCCTGGCCGCCCGGCGACGGGTGGCCACCACGATCGCGCCACCGGCCGCGATCACGACCGCGCCGCCGATCGCCAGCGGGACGACCGCGCCGGAGCCGGTGTGCGCGAGGCTGCCGCCGCCGGTGGCCTCGGCCGATCGGCTCGCGGAGGCGGTCGGCACGGCCGCCGGGGCGGAGGCCGTGGTGGAGGCCGACGGGCTTGCGGAGGCGCCCGGGCTCGGCCTGCCGCTCGCCGGCGCGGTCGGGCTGCCGGAGGCACCCGGGGTCGCCGAGGCGGACGGCACCCCCGGGGTGGTGCCCGGCGTGCTCGGGGCGGTGGACGCCGACGGCGAGCCGCTCGGGACCACCGGCGGCACCGTCGGAACGGTGGTCGGCGGCGGCACGACGACGGGCAGGCAGCCGGCGAAGGGGTAGTGGTGCGTCTCCGCACCGCCCTTTCCGGTCAGCGACTTGGCGATGACCGAACCGTTGACCGGTCCGCCGCTGCCGAGGTCGAAGGCCGCGTTCGGCGCCAGGACGGTGCCGGCCCAGGCGGCCTGGCTGTTCTTGACCACCTTGGTGGCGGTCGGGAAGTTCCACAGCAGCCTGGCGCGGACGGCCCCGCCCACGGCGCTCTGCAGCTTGTCGTCCAGGACGTACGACTGCTTCGCCTCGTCCCACAGGTGGAAGCCGGTGGTCTTGGCGGCGGCCATGTCGTACGCGTCGCCGGTCACGTTGATCACGGTGACCGAGCCGGCCGGCACCTTCAGGAAGACGTCGGTGGCGCCCTGGAGCGTCGCGGCGCTGACGGTGAAGCTGTTGAGCCCGGCGTCGGTGCCGCCCAGGCGGAGCTCCCTGCCCTTGGCCTCGACCGTGGCGCCGGCGGTCTGCGGTGCGGCGGCGAGCGAGGCGGAGGCGGAGCGCAGCTTGGCGAACTCGGCCTTGAAGTCGATCGGGGACGCGCCCTGGCCGACCTTGCCCTGGTGCGCCTCGACCACCGCGCCCGCGGCCTTCGAACCGTAGACCCCGTTCCCCTTCATGACCTGGGTGTTGTGCCCGGTCACGCTGCCGGCCACGACCAGCGCGTTGCCGCCGGGCAGCGCCGCGACCTGCTCGGGGGTGAGCTCCTGGCCGACCGAGAAGCCGCCGGTGAAGTCGGCGTTGCCGCCGACCGCCACCGCGCCCTCGGCGTCCGGCGTGTGGGTGTCGTCGCCCTCGATGAACTCCCCGTAGAGGTTGGCGACGCCGAGGCTCTGGCACTGCCGGCCGGGCTCGCCGGCGTGGGCGGCCGGGGCGACGAGGGCGGCCAGGGCGAGGGATCCGCCGACTGCGAGCGCCGCGGCGGGTGTGGGTATGCGCATGTGCAGGATCTCCGCTTGACGTGCGGGGGGGCGGGTGGGGCCCGAAAAGGTATGGACCAAGCCGCACTCTTTCGGCCAGTCGGGCAATTGGTCAAGACCAATGACCGACATGCCCGAACAGTCCGGTTTCCGCCAACGCTCTTGCCGGAGCGGCAAACCGCACGGGGCCCGTACGGCGCGCGGCCGCCCCGCCCCAAGATCGGCTGTAAGGCCGCCTACGATTGACCCCGTGCGTACCCCCTTCTCCCTGCTCGCCGAGCGCTGGCAGCCGTCCTCCGCCATGGTCAGGCGTGCCGCGTTCGCCGCGCTGGTGATGAGCGTGGTCATCGTGGTCACCGGCGGCGCCGTCCGGCTCACCGCCTCCGGCCTCGGCTGCACCACCTGGCCCCGCTGTACCGACGAGAGCCTGACGCCGACGCCCGAGATGGGCTTCCACGGCGTCGTCGAGTTCACCAACCGGATGCTCACCTACGTGCTGAGCGCCGCGGTCGGCTGGGCCATCCTGGCCGCCCGCTGCCACCGCCCGTGGCGGCGGCAGCTGACCAAGCTGGGCTGGGCGCAGTTCTGGCTGGTGATGAGCAACGCCGTGCTCGGCGGCATCACCGTGCTGACCGGCCTCAACCCGTACACCGTCGCACTGCACCTGATCGCCGCGATGGGCCTGGTCTGGGTCGCGCTGCTGATGTGGGAGCGGTCCGGCGAGGGCGACGGACCCCCGCAGCCGGCCGTGGCCCGCCCGATCGTGCAGCTCTCCTACGTCCTCGTCGTCGTGATCGGCCTGCTGGTGGCGGCCGGGACGCTGGTGACCGGCGCCGGGCACCACCCGGGGACGCCCAGGGACAACAAGATCGTGCCGCGCATCCCGCTCGACTACGACCGCCTGGCGCAGTTCCACGCCGACCTGGCCTTCGTCTCGGTCGGCCTGGCGATCGCGGTGCTGTTCGTCTTCGCCGCGGTGAAGACCCCGCCGGCCGCCCGGGCCCGCGCCCGTGAGCTGCTCGTCGTGCTGCTGCTCCAGGGCGTGCTCGGCTTCGTCCAGTACTTCACGGACGTCCCGGAGATCCTGGTCGGCCTGCACATGCTGGGCGCCACGCTCACCTGGATCGCCGCGCTGCGCATCCCGCTCGCGCTGCGGGTCCGCACGGACGGGGACGCGCCCGCCCCGCTGCCGGCCCGCGAGCCGCAGGCCGCCGCGGTCTGAGCCCGTACGCGAAGGGGCCCCGGGATCACCCGGGGCCCCTTCCGCATGTCCGGGCGGCGTCAGCCGCCGATCTGGATGCCGGCCATCCGCTTCCACTCGTACGGGCCGGTCTTCACCTTCAGGCCCAGCTCGCCCTCGAAGTCGTCGTGGAGGGTGACCCCGGCCAGCTCGGCGGCCCGGCGGCCGACGGCGTAGCTGGGGGCGACCTGGTCGCCCCAGGTGCCGTCCGCGCCGACCACCACGATGCGGGTGGCCACGGCGCCGACGTACTCGACGACGCCGTCGGCGCTGCCGCCGTGCTGACGGGCGAAGCTGGAGAGGTGCTTGGCGATGCGCTTGGCGCGGCGCTCGGCGCGGGCGTTCGGCGCGGCGGTGGTGGCGGTCTCTGCGCTGCTCATGCCCGCATGCTACCGATCGGTAGCGGAGCTGGCGACGGGAGCGGGCTGTGCACCGGGCCACATGTCGGCCGCGCGCACCACATACTGGCCCCGTGACCTTCCAAGGCTGGCCCGCCGAGGCGCTCGACTTCTACGAGCACCTGGAGGCCGACAACTCCAAGACCTTCTGGCAGTCCCACAAGGACCAGTACGACCACGCCGTCCGGGAGCCGATGGAACGGCTGCTGGAGGAGCTGGAACCCGGCTTCGGCCCCGGCAAGATCTTCCGCCCCAACCGCGACGTCCGGTTCAGCGCCGACAAGTCCCCCTACAAGACGCACATCGGCGCCCATCTGGAGGCCGGCGGCTACGTCCAGCTCTCCGCCGACGGGCTGGCCTGCGGCAACGGGCTCTACCAGCTCGCCCCGGACCAGCTGGAGCGCTACCGGGCCGCCGTCGCCGAGGACGTGACCGGCGCCGAGCTGGAGCGGGTGGTCGCCGCGGTCCGCAAGGCCGGCCCGCAGGTGGTCGGCCGGGACAGCCTCAAGTCCGCGCCGCGCGGCTACCCCAAGGACCACCCCCGGATCGAGCTGCTCCGCCACAAGGGCCTGGTCGCCTGGCAGGAGTGGCCGCCCGGGGCCTGGCTCGGCACCCGGACGGCCTACCGGCGGATCACCGGCTTCCTCCGGGCCTCCCAGCCCCTCAAGGACTGGCTGGACGGCCACGTCGGCCCGTCCGAACTGCCGCCCCGCTGAATCCAGCCCGTTCCGCACCGGAGGCCGGAACCCCGCCCCGCTGAAACCGGGCGGGCCCGTGCCGCCGGAAACAGACGCCGCAAACAAGAAGGCCCCGGTCCGAAGACCGGGGCCCTTCCTCAGAAGTCCTGCTCCACCGAAGCAGCAGTCCTACTTCACGAACGGGTCCACCGCGATCACCACGAACAGCAGCGTCAGGTAGGTGATCGACCAGTGGAACAGCCGCATCTCCTTCAGCTTGGCGCCGACCACCCCGGCCTTGGCCCGGGCGTACAGTCCGTGCGCCTCCTTGAGCCAGGCGGCACCCAGCACGACGGCCGAGACGGGGTAGAGCCAGCTGGTGTCGGCCAGCGGCCACAGCGCCAGCGAGACGGCCACCATGACCCAGGAGTAGGCGACGATCTGCTTGGCGACCGCCAGGTTGCCCTTGATCACCGGCAGCATCGGGACGCCGGCCCGCTCGTAGTCCTCGCGCACCTTCATCGACAGCGGCCAGTAGTGCGGCGGCGTCCAGAAGAAGATGACCAGGAAGAGCACCAGCGCCGACCAGGACACCGTGTTGGTGACCGCCGCCCAGCCCACGAACACCGGCATGCAGCCGGCGATGCCGCCCCAGACGATGTTCTGCGCCGTCCGCCGCTTCAGCCCCAGCGTGTACACGAACACGTAGAAGAGCAGTGCCGACAGCGCCAGCAGCGAGGACAGCGGGTTGACCAGGTAGCCCAGCCAGATCGTCGAGCCGACCGCCAGGGCGATGCCGAAGACCAGCGCCTCGCGCGGCGACACCATGCCGGTGACGAGCGGCCGCCGCTCGGTGCGCGACATCACCGCGTCGATGTCACGGTCGATGTACATGTTGAGGGCGTTGGCACCGCCGGCCGAGAGGTAGCCGCCGATGACGACCTCCAGCACCAGCAGCGGATCCGGAACACCGCGCTGCGCCAGGAACATCACCGGCACGGTGGTGATCAGCAGGAGCTCGATGATCCGCGGCTTGGTCAGTGCGACGAAAGCGCCGACACGGGCCCCGAACGGCCGGTGCGCAGGCGTCGCCCCGGTGACCCCGGCGGGACGGGATTCGACGGCGGTCACTAACACCCCAACTGAAGATGAATCCTCACAGGCGGCCACGGGAACGAGGGCCCCGTTTCGTCCGCTCTGCGCGTACCACGCCACCTTAGACGCTCCATATCTCCCCACCGGCTCCGGGGTCCCCCGGCGAGGCGGAACGCACACCCCTGGGTGAACAGACGAAGCTGGTCCCGTGCGGTACCGGCCCCCTGCCCCGGCCCCCCGAGGGGCAGAGACGACGAAACCAGGAGAGCCTGTGACAAAACAGCCGCCCGGTCCCTCGTGGGAATCGCCATACGGAATTTCCCGTTCTCCCAGCACGGAGGGTGAGCCTCGGCCCGGACGGTAGGCTCGCTCCGAGAAGCGGGATCTACCCTCCGTGACCGGCACCACCCAAGCGTCCGGCCCCAGCGACGTGGCCGACCCGGTCCCCCTCACGGGGTCACTCTTCACAACGGAAGGAGCCCTGAGACAGGGTGAACACGACGCCGACGAACGTATTCGAGTGGTCCGAACTGGACGAGCGGACTGTCGACACGGCCCGCGTCCTGGCCATGGACGCGGTCCAGAAGGTCGGCAACGGACACCCCGGGACGGCCATGTCGCTGGCCCCCGCGGCGTACCTGATCTTCCAGCGCTTCCTGCGCCACGACCCGACCGACCCGGCCTGGGTCGGCCGCGACCGTTTCGTGCTCTCCCCCGGGCACACCAGCCTGACCCTCTACACCCAGCTCTACCTCTCCGGCTACGGCCTGGAGCTCGACGACCTCAAGGCCTTCCGGGTCGCCGGCAGCCGCACCCCCGGCCACCCCGAGCACGGCCACACCGCGGGCGTCGAGACCACCACCGGCCCGCTGGGCCAGGGCATCGCCAACGCGGTGGGCATGGCGATGGCGGCCCGCTTCGAGCGCGGCCTCTTCGACCCGGACGCCGCGGCCGGCGAGTCGCCGTTCGACCACACCATCTGGGCCATCGTCTCCGACGGCGACCTGGAGGAGGGCATCTCCGCCGAGGCCTCCTCGCTGGCCGGCCACCAGAAGCTGGGCAACCTCGTCGCCCTGTACGACGACAACCACATCTCGATCGAGGGCGACACCGAGACGGCCTTCTCCGAGGACGTCCTCAAGCGCTACGAGGCGTACGGCTGGCACGTCCAGCGGGTCACCCCGAAGGCCAACGGCGACATCGACGTGGCCGCCCTGGCCGAGGCCCTGGCCGCCGCCAAGGCCGAGACCTCCCGCCCGTCGATGATCGCTATGCGCACGATCATCGCCTGGCCGGCCCCGGACGCCCAGAACACCGCCAAGGCACACGGCTCCGCGCTCGGCGCCGCCGAGATCGCCGCCACCAAGAAGGTCCTGGGCTTCGACCCGGAGAAGACCTTCGAGGTCGGCGACAAGGTGATCGAGCACGCCCGCCAGGTGATCAAGCGCGGCAAGGCCGCCCGCGACGCGTGGCAGCAGTCGTTCGAGGCCTGGCGCGGCGCCCACCCGCACCGCGCCGCCGAGTTCGACCGCATCCAGGCCGGCGAGCTGCCCGAGGGCTGGAAGAAGTCCGTCCCGGTCTTCGAGGCCGGCAAGGACGTCGCGACCCGCAAGGCCTCCGGCGAGACCCTCAAGGCGATCGGCGCGGTGATCCCGGAGCTGTGGGGCGGCTCGGCCGACCTCGCGGAGTCCAACCTCACCACCATCGACGAGGAGAGCTCCTTCCTCCCCGAGGGCAACCCGCTGAAGACCGCCAGCCCCTACGGCCGGACGATCCACTTCGGCATCCGCGAGCACGCCATGGGCTCGACCATGAACGGCATCGCGCTGCACGGCAGGACCCGCGTCTTCGGCGGCACCTTCCTGGTCTTCGCGGACTACATGCGCCCCGCCGTCCGCCTGGCCGCGCTGATGAAGCTGCCGGTCACCTACGTCTGGACGCACGACTCGATCGGCCTCGGCGAGGACGGCCCGACCCACCAGCCGGTCGAGCACATGGCCTCGCTGCGCGCCATCCCGGGCCTGGCCATGGTCCGCCCGGCCGACGCCAACGAGACGGCCGTCGCCTGGCGCACCGTGGTCGAGCGGCAGACCACCCACCCCGGCCCGGTCGGCCTGGCGCTCACCCGCCAGAACGTCCCGACCTTCGACCGCGAGGTGTTCGGCTCCGCCGAGGGCACCGCGAAGGGCGGCTACATCCTGGCCGAGGCCTCCGACGGCGACCCGCAGGTGATCCTGCTCGGCACCGGCTCCGAGGTCCAGCTGGCCGTCAAGGCCCGCGAGGTCCTGGAGGCCGAGGGCATCGCGACCCGCGTGGTCTCGCTGCCGTCCTTCGAGTGGTTCCAGGAGCAGGACCAGGCCTACCGCGACAGCGTGCTGCCGCCGTCGGTCAAGGCCCGCGTCTCGGTCGAGGCCGGCATCGCCCAGGGCTGGCGCGAGCTGGTCGGCGACCACGGCCGGATCGTCTCGCTGGAGCACTTCGGCGCCTCCGCCGACTACAAGGTGCTGTTCGAGGAGTTCGGCCTGACCTCCGAGCGGGTCGTCGCCGAGGCCCACAACGCACTGCGCTCGCTCGAAGCCGTCAACCGCTAGCGGCACCCGGGCCGGGGCCGCCGACCGCACATCGGCGCCCCGGCCCCTCTGACTACCCCACGAAGCAGAAGAAAAAAGGGACTGAAGCACCATGACTGACGCACTGAAGCGCCTCAGCGACGAAGGCGTGGCGATCTGGCTGGACGACCTCAGCCGCAAGCGGCTGAACACCGGCAACCTCGCCGAGCTGGTGCAGAACAAGCACGTGGTGGGTGTCACCACCAACCCGACCATCTTCCAGAAGGCGATCGGCGGCGGCGACTCCTCCTACGACGGCCAGCTGCGCGACCTCGCCGTCCGCAAGGTCACCACGGACGAGGCCGTCCGCATGATCACCACCTCGGACGTCCGCGACGCGGCCGACGTGCTGCGCCCGGTCTACGACGCCTCCAACGGCCGCGACGGCCGGGTCTCCATCGAGGTCGACCCGCGCCTGGCCCACGAGACCGCCGCGACCATCGCCGAGGCCAAGCAGCTCTGGTGGCTGGTCGACCGCCCGAACGTCTTCATCAAGATCCCCGCCACCAAGGCCGGCCTGCCCGCGATCAGCGAGGTCATCGGCAAGGGCATCAGCGTCAACGTCACGCTGATCTTCTCGCTGGAGCGCTACCGCGCCGTCATCGACGCCTACCTGACCGGCCTGGAGTCCGCCAAGGCCAAGGGCCTGGACCTCTCCCAGATCGAGTCGGTCGCCTCGTTCTTCGTCTCCCGCGTGGACACCGAGATCGACAAGCGCCTGGACAAGGTCGGCGGCGACGCCCGGGACCTGCGTTCCAAGGCCGCCCTGGCCAACGCCCGCCTCGCGTACCAGGCGTACGAGGAGGTCTTCGGCACCGTCGACGGCAAGACCGCCGGCAGCGACCGCTGGAAGGCCCTGGAGGCCGCCGGCGCCAAGCCGCAGCGTCCGCTCTGGGCCTCCACCGGCGTCAAGGACCCGGCCCTGCCGGACACCCTGTACGTCACCGAGCTGGTCGCCCCGGGCACCGTCAACACCATGCCCGAGGCCACCCTGGACGCCACCGGCGACCACGGCGTGATCACCGGCGGCACCATCGTCCCGAACTACGCCGACGCCAAGGCCGTGATGGACGCCATCGCCGCGGCCGGCGTGGACTACGACGACGTCGTCCAGGTGCTGGAGGACGAGGGCGTGGAGAAGTTCGAGCAGTCCTGGAACGAGCTGCTCGACACCGTCACGGCCTCGCTCGCCTCCTTCGCCGACGAGAAGTGATTCCCGCTCACAGCCAGCGCACGAAAGCGGAGCCCATCAAGTGAGCACTGATTTCCCTGAGTTGACATCGGACTCGGACGCGGGCGACCCCCCGCCGGCTCCCGTCAACCCGCTTCGTGACCCGGCCGACCGGCGGCTCCCGCGCATCGCGGGGCCGTCCGGTCTGGTCATCTTCGGGGTCACCGGCGACCTGTCCCGCAAGAAGCTGATGCCGGCCATCTACGACCTGGCCAACCGCGGCCTGCTGCCGCCGGGCTTCTCGCTCGTCGGCTTCGCCCGCCGCGAGTGGAAGGACGAGGACTTCGCCCAGGAGGTCCACGACGCGGTCAAGGAGCACGCGCGGACGCCCTTCCGCGAGGAGGTGTGGCAGCAGCTCGCCAAGGGCATGCGCTTCGTCCACGGCACCTTCGACGACGACGACGCCTTCGACAAGCTCCGCGGCACCATCGAGGAGCTCGACAAGGCGCAGGGCACCAGCGGCAACTTCGCCTTCTACCTGTCGGTCCCGCCGAAGTTCTTCCCGACCGTCGTCCAGCAGCTGAAGAAGCACGGCCTGGCCGACCCGCCCCAGGGATCCTGGCGGCGCGCGGTCATCGAGAAGCCCTTCGGCCACGACCTGGAGAGCGCCCAGGAGCTGAACCGGATCGTCCACGAGGTCTTCCCCCGGGACGAGGTCTTCCGGATCGACCACTACCTGGGCAAGGAGACCGTCCAGAACATCCTGGCGCTCCGCTTCGCCAACCAGATGTTCGAGCCGATCTGGAACCGGTCGTACGTCGACCACGTGCAGATCACCATGGCCGAGGACATCGGCATCGGCGGCCGGGCCGGCTACTACGACGGCATCGGCTCGGCCCGGGACGTCATCCAGAACCACCTGCTCCAGCTGATGGCGCTCACCGCCATCGAGGAGCCGGCGTCCTTCCACCCCAAGGCGCTGGTCGCCGAGAAGCTCAAGGTGCTCAGCGCCGTCAAGCTCCCGGCCGACCTCGGCAAGCACACCGTGCGCGGCCAGTACGCGGCCGGCTGGCAGGGCGGCGAGGAGGTGGGCGGCTACCTCGACGAGGACGGCATCAACCCGGACTCCAAGACCGACACCTACGCGGCCATCAAGCTGGAGATCAACAACCGCCGCTGGGCGGGCGTGCCGTTCTACCTGCGCACCGGCAAGCGGCTCGGCCGCCGGGTCACCGAGATCGCGGTGGTCTTCCAGCGCGCCCCGTACCTGCCGTTCGACTCCTACGCGACCGAGGAGCTGGGGCAGAACGCCCTGGTCATCCGGGTGCAGCCGGACGAGGGCGTCACGGTGCGGTTCGGCTCCAAGGTGCCGGGCACCTCCTTCGAGGTCCGGGACGTCACGATGGACTTCGCCTACGGCGAGTCCTTCACCGAGTCCAGCCCGGAGGCGTACGAGCGGCTCATCCTCGACGTGCTGCTCGGCGACGCCAACCTGTTCCCGCGCCACCAGGAGGTCGAGCTGTCCTGGCAGATCCTCGACCCGATCGAGAAGTACTGGGACTCCCACGGCAAGCCAGCCCAGTACCCGGCGGGCACCTGGGGCCCGGCCGAGGCGGACGAGATGCTCGCACGAGACGGCAGGAGCTGGCGCCGGCCATGAAGATCGACCTCACGAACACGACCTCCAGCAAGATCAACGCAGCGCTGATGGAGGCGCGCCGGGGCAACGGCGCCACCGCCGCCGGCATGGTGCTCACGCTGGTGATCGTGACCGACGAGGGCAGCGCCTACGACGCCCTCAAGGCCGCCAACGACGCCTCGCGGGAGCACCCCTCGCGCACCCTGGCGGTCATCAAGCGCGCCGGGCGCTCGCCCCGGGCCCGCGCCGAGACCCGCCTGGACGCCGAGATCCTGGTCGGCAGCGACGCCGGCTCCGGCGAGACGGTCGTCCTGCGCATGCACGGCGAGCTCGTCGCGCACGCCCAGTCGGTCGTCCTGCCGCTGCTCCTCCCGGACGCCCCGGTGGTCGTCTGGTGGCCGGAGAACGCTCCGCTGCACCCGGCCCAGGACCCGCTGGGCTCGATCGCCCAGCGCCGGATCACCGACGCCGTCACCGCGGAGTCCCCGGTCGGCCAGCTCGCCCAGCGGGCCCAGAGCTACACCCCGGGCGACACCGACCTGGCCTGGACGCGGATCACCGGCTGGCGCTCGATGCTGGCCGCCGCGCTGGACCAGCGGCCGTCCACGATCACCTCCGCGGTGGTCGAGGGCGAGTCGTACAACCCCAGCGTCGAGCTGCTCGGCCTCTGGCTGCACAACCGGCTGCACGTGCCGGTCGAGCGGGTCGTCACCGGCGGCCCGGGCATCACCGCGGTGCACCTGCGCACCCCGGACGGGGACATCACCCTGGACCGCCCGGACGGCCTGATGGGCACGCTGTCGATGCCCGGCTCGCCGGACCGCCAGGTGGCGCTCAAGCGGCGCGAGACGTCCGAGCTGATCGCGGAGGAGCTGCGCCGGCTCGACCCGGACGACATCTACGCGACGGCCGTGCGCACGCCCGTCGAGCGGCTGCGCGAGATGGCTGCGGCCGAGCCGGCCGGGCACGCGGTCGCCGAGGCCGCGGTGGCCAACCCCTCGCGGGTGACCGCCAAGGTGCCGGGCGCCGCCGCACCGGAGGAGGCCGCCGACCAGGAGTCGGCGCCGAAGAAGACCGCCGCGAAGAAGGCTCCGGCCAAGAGTGCGGACAAGAAGGCGGGATCGTGACCGCGGCCACCCCGCAGCTGGTCGTCCACCGGGACAAGGAGCTGATGGCCCAGGCGGCCGCGGCCCGGCTGATCACCCGGATCGTGGACGCCCAGGCCGCCCGTGGCACCGCCTCGGTGGTGCTCACGGGCGGGCGCAACGGCAACGCCCTGCTGGCCGCCATCGCCGTCTCCCCCGCCCGGGACGCGGTCGACTGGGCCCGGCTGGACCTCTGGTGGGGCGACGAGCGCTTCGTGCCCTCCGCCGACCCGGAGCGCAACGCCGTCCAGGCCCGGGCGGAGCTGCTCGACGCCGTCCCGATCGACCCCGCGCGGGTGCACGAGATGCCCGCCTCGGACGGCGTGGACGGCTCGGACGTGGAGGCCGCCGCGGCCCGCTACGCCGAGGAGCTGGCGAAGGCGGCCGGGCCGGGTGACCGGCTCGACGTCCCCGCCTTCGACGTGCTGCTGCTCGGCGTCGGACCGGACACCCACGTCGCCTCGCTCTTCCCCGAGCACCCGGGCGTCCGGGAGACCGAGCTGACGGTGGTCGGCGTGCGCGGTGCTCCGAAGCCCCCGCCGACCCGCGTCTCGCTCACCCTCCCGGCCATCCGGGCGGCCCGTGAGGTCTGGCTGCTGGCGGCGGGCGAGGACAAGGCCGGCGCGGTCGCGGTGGCCCTCTCCGGCCCGGGGGAGCTCCAGGCGCCCGCCTCGGGCGCGTACGGCCGCAGCCGCACCCTCTGGCTGCTGGACCGGGCCGCGGCGGCGCAGATCCCGCCGCAGCTGTACCCGCCGGCCTCGGCGTAGCCCCGGCCACGGCCACGGCCACGCGAAAGGGCGCCACCGTCGGAGAACGGTGGCGCCCTTCGTGTTGTCAGGTCTCAGATCTCGCCGCGCAGCTTCGCCAGGGCCTCGGCGAGGATCGCCTCGCCGTCGGCGTCGGTGCGCCGCTCGCGCACGTAGGCGAGGTGGGTCTTGTACGGCTCGTTGCGCGAGGGGGCGGGCGGGTTGTGCTCGTCCTGGCCGGCCGGGAAACCGCAGCGCGGGCAGTCCCAGGTGTCCGGGATGACCGCCTCCGCGGCGAAGCTGGGGCGGGTCTCGTGCTTGTTGGCACACCAGAAGGTGATCCGGTTGCGCGGGGCGGACTCGCCGCGCTCCGCCTCCCCCATCGGGCCGGCTCCGACCCTGCTGCCACGGATGGCGTTGCCACTTGCCACGGTCTGACTCCCTGCGTGCTGGTGCGCCGACCCGCCGCGGTGCGCGTCGGTGGCGAAAGTCGTCCTAGTGTAAGCAGGAGTTAAGGATCCACGACCACCGGCTCCGCCCCGGACCGTTCCAGCATAGGCCGCGGGGCGACGAGGCGTCAGAGATATGTCAGCTCTTGTACTTGAGCACCAGGCCGAGCACGACGATGCATGCGAACCAGCCGACGGCGACAATGATCGTGATGCGGTCCAGGTTGCGCTCGGCCACCGCCGAACCGCCGCCGGTGGACATCGCGCCGCCACCGAACATGTCGGAAAGGCCGCCGCCCTTCCCCTTGTGCAGCAGCACCAGGAGGATCATCAGCAGGCTGAAGATGATCAGGGCAATCGAGAACCCGATAACCACGACGGGACCAACTCTCTCGTATCTTCGGCGAAGGGGCCGGGCCGCGCTGAGCGGTCCGGCCCCAAAGCCTACGTTGCTGCGGCGGCGTTAGCCTACTGCCTGCTCACGGTACCGCACGATCTTGACGAACTCGTCGGCGTCCAGGGAGGCACCGCCGATCAGGCCGCCGTCGACGTCGGGCTTGGCCATCAGGCCGGCCGCGCTCGACGACTTGACCGAACCGCCGTACAGCACGCGGACCTTGCCGGCCAGCTCGGCGTCGTACAGCTCGGCGATCCGCACGCGGATCGCGGCGCAGACCTCCTGGGCGTCCTCGGGGGTCGCCACCTCGCCGGTGCCGATCGCCCAGACCGGCTCGTACGCGACGACGATGGACTCGGCGTGCGCGGCCGGGACGTCCTGCAG
The DNA here is from genome assembly GCF_042266225.1 of Kitasatospora sp. NPDC056181. Taxonomy (NCBI): domain Bacteria; kingdom Bacillati; phylum Actinomycetota; class Actinomycetes; order Kitasatosporales; family Streptomycetaceae; genus Kitasatospora; species Kitasatospora sp. NPDC056181. Next base: position 13,767 of record NZ_JBHJUK010000121.1, on the reverse strand, counting down.
GGCGCCGTCGAGCTGGGCCAGCGTGTACTCGACGTGGGTGCCGGCCTTGCGGATGTCCAGCGGCTCGCCGATGCAGAGGATCGGCGTGACCCCGCTGCGGTAGGCGGCCTTCACCTTGGCGTTGACGATCTCCTCGTTCTCGCCGTGGTACTGGCGGCGCTCCGAGTGGCCGATCACCGCGTAGGTGCACTTCAGCTTGGACAGCATCGGGCCGGAGACCTCGCCGGTGTACGCACCGGAGTCGTGCTGCGAGATGTCCTGCGAGCCGTACTTGATCTTCAGCTTGTCGCCGTCGACCAGGGTCTGCACCGAACGGAGGTCGGTGAACGGCACCAGGACGGCGACCTCGACCGACTCGTAGTCCTTGTCGGCCAGCGCGAAGGCCAGCTTCTGGGTGTGCTGGATGGCCTCAAGGTGGTTGAGGTTCATCTTCCAGTTGCCCGCCATCAGCGGGAGACGCTCAGTCATTGCCTCAGCCTTCCAGGGCGGCGAGACCGGGGAGGGTCTTGCCCTCCAGGTACTCGAGGCTCGCGCCACCGCCGGTCGAGATGTGCCCGAACTCCGTCTCGTCGAAGCCCAGGATGCGGACGGCCGCGGCGGAGTCGCCGCCACCGACCACGGTGAACGCGTCGCTGTCGAGCAGCGCCTGCGCGACTGCCTTGGTGCCCTCGGCGAAGGTCGGGTGCTCGAAGACGCCCACCGGACCGTTCCAGAACACCGTCCCGGCGTCGGCCAGCTTCGCCGCGAAGAGCTCGCGGGTCTTCGGGCCGATGTCCAGGCCTTCCTTGTCCTCCGGGATCTCGCTCGCGGCGACGATCGCGAAGTCCTCGACCGGGGCGTGCGTCTTGGTGTCGGGGAACTTCGCGGAGACCGCGACGTCCACCGGCAGCACGAACTCGACGCCGTTCTCCTCGCCGCGCTTCAGGTAGTCCAGGACCACGGGGACCTGGTCCTTCTGCAGCAGCGAGATGCCGACCTCGTTGCCGAGGGCGTACAGGAAGGTGTACGCCATGCCGCCGCCGATCAGGATGCGGTCGGCCTTGCCGAGCAGGTTGTCGATCACGCCGACCTTGTCGGACACCTTGGAGCCGCCGAGCACGACGACGTACGGGCGCTCGACCTCCTCGGTGAGGCGCTTCAGCACGCCCACCTCGGTGGCGATCAGGTCGCCGACGGCGTGCGGCAGGCGGGCCGGCAGGTCGAAGACGGAGGCGTGCTTGCGGTGCACCGCACCGAAGCCGTCGCCCACGTACAGGTCGGCCAGCAGGGCCAGCTCGTCCGCGAAGGCGCCGCGCTCGGCGTCGTCCTTGCTGGTCTCGCCGGCGTTGAAGCGCAGGTTCTCCAGCAGCGTGACCTCGCCGTCGGCCAGGGCGGCGACGGTGGCCTTCGCGCTCTCGCCCACGGTGTCGGCCGCGAAGGAGACCGGCCTGCCGAGGATCTCGCCGAGGCGGGCGGCCACCGGCGCGAGGGAGAACTGCGGGTCCGGCTCGCCCTTGGGGCGGCCGAGGTGGGAGGCGACGACGACCTTGGCGCCACGCTCGGCGAGCTTGGCGATGGTCGGCGCGACGGCACGGATCCGGCCGTCGTCGGTGATCGTGCCGCCGGACAGCGGGACGTTCAGGTCCGCGCGAACGAATACGCGCTTGCCGGCGACGTCGAGGTCTTCGATGGTCTTCACGGTCTTCCGTCTCCTGGGGGGTGGAGCAAGGACGGCACAACGGCGGGCCGTCAAAGGGGAGTTGAGGGTGCGCAGACGAGGGCCCGGATGGCGTCGAAGCCTTCCGGGCCCTCCCCCTTACTTCACGTCAGCTCCCGCTGCGTCAGAGCTGGCCACCGACGAGGCTGGTCAGGTTGACGAGGCGGTTCGAGTAGCCCCACTCGTTGTCGTACCAGCCGAAGACCTTGACCTGGTTGCCCTGGACCATGGTCATCAGCGAGTCGAAGATCGTGGAGAACGGCGAGTTCACGATGTCGGAGGAGACGATCGGGTCCTCGGTGTACTGCAGGATGCCCTTGAGCGAGCCCTCGGACGCCTTCTGGAAGGCGGCGTTGACCTCCTCGACGGTGACGTCGCGCTCCAGGGTGACGACCAGGTCGGTGATCGAGCCGGTCGGGACCGGGACGCGCAGCGAGGTGCCGTCCAGCTTGCCCTTCAGCTCGGGCAGCACCAGCGCGGTGGCCTTGGCGGCACCGGTGGAGGTCGGGATGATGTTGAGGGCGGCGGCGCGGGCGCGACGCAGGTCCTTGTGCGGGAAGTCCAGGGTGACCTGGTCGTTGGTGTACGCGTGCACCGTGGTCATCAGACCCTTGACGATGCCGAAGTTCTCGTTCAGCACCTTGGCCAGCGGCGCCACGCAGTTGGTGGTGCAGGAGGCGTTGGAGATGACGGTGTGCTTGGCGGCGTCGTACTTGTCGTCGTTGACGCCCATGACGATGGTGACGTCCTCGTCGGTGGCGGGCGCCGAGATGATGACCTTCTTGGCACCGGCGGTGACGTGCTTCTTGGCCGCCTCGGCCTTGGTGAAGATGCCGGTGGACTCGATGACGATGTCCACGCCCAGCTCGCCCCAGGGCAGGTTGGCCGGGTCACGCTCGGCGATGACCTTGAAGGTCTTGCCGTCGACGGTGATGCTGTTCTCGGTGTGCGAGACCTCGCCCTGGAAGGTGCCCAGGATCGAGTCGTACTTGAGCAGGTGCGCCAGGGTCTTGGTGTCGGTCAGGTCATTGACACCGACGATCTCGATGTCTGCGCCCTGGGCCTTGACCGCACGGAAGAAGTTGCGGCCGATGCGGCCGAATCCGTTGATGCCTACCCGGATCGTCACGAACCGATCTCCTCGTTAGGTACGCCGGAACTATGCCGACGGGGTGGAATTTGGGATGTCCCCGACCGCCTACGACCCTACCCCTCCGAGGCGTGCCGGGGCACATCAGGCCGGGTCAAAGACCCTGGCGTGGCGTGTCAAGGGGCCACGAACAGGACTTCCACCCCTCCCCCCGCAGGAAGTTGGTCCCACATCCCGGACACCCCGCCAGGGGCTCCGCCGTCGGCGGTTCGGACACGGAACGGCCGGTACCCGGGATTCCGGGTACCGGCCGTTCTCCACCACGATCCGCGATCGCTGTCAAGGCCCCCTAGTTGAGCGCCATCTCGTCGGTCAGATTGGCCTCGGTGCTCGGCAGGCCGAGCTCGGAGGCCCGCTTGTCGGCCATCGCCAGCAGCCGGCGGATCCGGCCGGCCACCGCGTCCTTGGTCAGCGGCGGGTCGGCCAGCGCGCCCAGCTCCTCCAGCGAGGCCTGCTTGTGCTGCATCCGCAACTGACCGGCGGCGGCCAGGTGCTCGGGCACCTCGTCGCCGAGGATCTCCAGCGCGCGCTGCACCCGGGCGCCGGCCGCCACCGCGGCGCGGGCCGAGCGGCGCAGGTTGGCGTCGTCGAAGTTGGCCAGGCGGTTGGCGGTGGCCCGCACCTCGCGCCGCATCCGGCGCTCCTCCCAGGCGAGCACCGACTCGTGGGCGCCGAGCCGGGTCAGCAGCGCGCCGATGGCGTCGCCGTCGCGGATCACCACCCGGTCCACGCCGCGCACCTCGCGGGCCTTGGCCGGGATGCCGAGCCGGCGGGCGGCGCCGACCAGGGCGAGGGCGGCCTCGGAGCCGGGGCAGGTGATCTCCAGCGAGGAGGAGCGGCCGGGCTCGGTGAGCGAGCCGTGCGCGAGGAACGCCCCGCGCCAGGCCGCCTCGGCGTCACAGGTGGCGCCGGAGACCACGGCCGGCGGCAGGCCCCGGATCGGCCGCCCGCGGCCGTCCACCAGTCCGGTCTGGCGCGCCAGCAGCTCGCCGTCCTTGACCACCCGGACCACGTAGCGGCTGCCGCGGCGCAGACCGCCGGGCGCCATCACGACCAGGTCCGAGGAGTGTCCGAAGATCTCCAGCAGGTCCTTGCGCAGACGGCGCGCCGCCGCGCCGGTGTCCAGCTCCGCCTCGATCACGATGCGGCCGCTCACGATGTGCAGCCCGCCCGCGAAACGCAGGATCGCCGAGACCTCCGCCTTGCGGCAGCAGGCCCGGGTGACCGGGAGCCGGCTGATTTCGTCCTTCACCGCTGGAGTCATCGCCATGGCCCGATCCTTCCATGTGTCCGGAAAATCCGGTCGTACGCGGCGGCCAAGAGCTCCGGGTCGTGTCGCGGCGTCCCGTCGGTACGGGCCACCCGCCCGAGCACCAGGGCCGCGCCCATCCGCTCGGCGGCCTTCTCCAGGCCGGCCAGGTCCGCCTGCCCGAAGGCGCCGCCGGTGACGGCGCGCTCGTCCACCAGGATCGCATCCACCGCGAGGGTGGGTGCGTGGTCGGCGATGACCTCCAGGTGACGCTGCGGGGTGAAGCCCTCCGTCTCGCCGGGCTGGGGGGCGAGGTTCAGGGTGAGCAGCCGACGGGCCCGGGTCTCGGTGAGCGCCTTGGCCAGCTCGGGCACCAGCAGGTGGGGCAGCACGCTGGTGAACCAGGAACCGGGGCCGAGGACCACCCAGTCCGCCTCGCGGACGGCGGTGACGGCCTCCGGGGCGGCCGGGGGCTCGTCCGGCAGCAGCCGGACCGACTCCACGGTGCCGGGCGTCGCGGCGACACTGGCCTGGCCGCGCACCGCGGAGACCTCTCCGGGGCGGGCCGGGTCGTGCCCGCGGACTATCGCCTCGATGTCCAGCGGGACCGCCGACATCGGCAGCACCCGGCCCTGGACGTTCAGCAGCCGGCCCACCCAGTCCAGGGCGGCGACCGGGTCCCCGAGCTTCTCCCAGAGCGCGACGATCAGCAGGTTGCCGACGGCGTGGCCGCCCAGTTCGCCGGTGCCGGTGAAGCGCTGCTGGATCACCTCGGACCAGGTGCGGCCCCAGTCGTCGTCGCCGCAGAGCGCGGCCAGCGCCTTGCGCAGGTCGCCCGGCGGCAGCACCCCGAGCTCCTCGCGCAGCCGGCCGCTGGATCCGCCGTCGTCGGCCACCGTGACCACGGCGGTGAGGTCGGTGGTGAGCCGGCGCAGGGCAGAGAGCGAGGCGGAGAGGCCCTGGCCGCCGCCGAGGGCGGTGATCCGGGGGGCCTGGTTGGACCGGGGCGCCTGACTGGTGCGCGCCGGGCCCGGGCGGGCCGGGTTGGTCCGGGCCTGCCCGGTCCGCGGCCTGCCGGGCGCCGCGGCGCGCGGCGGGACCCCCGTCCGGTCGGCGGTCTTGTTCTGGAGCTGCCGCCCGGGCACGTATCCCGTCACACCTACCTCGCGTTCCTCTTGCCCGCCGCCGGCCTCCGCCGGCGGCCCGGCAGGGGCGCGGCGGCTACTCCCGTCCCATGTCACGGTGGACGAGCACGGTTTCCACTCCGTCCGCGATGAGACGCTTCGTCAGGCGCTCGGACATCGCGACGCTGCGGTGCTTGCCACCGGTGCAGCCTACGGCAAGCGTCATGTAGCGCTTCCCCTCGCGGCGGTACCCCTCGGTGATGATGCGCAGCAGCTCGGCGTAGCCGTTGAGGAACTCGTTGGCCCCGGGCTGCTGGAACACGTAGTCGGCGACGTCGGCGTCGGTGCCGGTACGGGCGCGCAGCTCGGGGACCCAGTGCGGGTTGGGCAGGAAGCGGCAGTCCACCACGAGGTCGGCGTCGACCGGCAGGCCGTACTTGAAGCCGAAGGACATCACCGTGGCGCGCAGCTCGGGTTCGTCGTGGTCGGCGAACTGGGCGTCCAGCTTGGCGCGCAGCTGGTGCACGTTGAGGTTGGAGGTGTCGATCACCAGGTCGGCCTCGCCGCGCAGGTCGCGCAGCAGGTCGCGCTCCCGGGCGATGCCGTCGACGATCCGGCCGTCGGCCTGGAGCGGGTGCGGGCGGCGCACGCTCTCGAAGCGGCGGACCAGGGCGTCGTCGGAGGAGTCCAGGAAGACGACGCTCAGCCGGACGCCGCGCTTCTCCAGCTCGTCCAGCGAGGTGAGCAGGTCGTCGAAGAACTGCCGGCCGCGGACGTCCACCACGACGCCGATCCGGGCCACGTTGCCCTGGGAGCGGGCGCCGAGGTCGACCATGGTCGGGATGAGGGCCGGCGGCAGGTTGTCCACCACGAACCAGCCCAGGTCCTCCAGGCACTTGGCCGCGGTGGAGCGACCCGCTCCGGACATGCCGGAGATGATCACCAGCTCCGGGGCGTTCTCTCCCGCGTCTGACATCGTCACTTCGGTTCCCCGCTCTCGGTGGTTCTGCTGAGGAGAACGCGCGTCGCGCGGGCACGCTTCCCCGGCTCACTCGGACGAGTGGGCTCGGGGCGCGCCGGCTGACGGGCGGCGTCGGCCGTCATGGCGTCTCCTGGGACGTTGCTGCCTGGGGCGCCGCGCCGGCCGCCGGGCCGGCCACGTCGGCGCTGTCATCGATGATCTCGCCGGTGGCGGTGTTCACAGCCGGTGCCGCGGGTGTACGGGAGGACAACGCTGCCGCAACAGTCTCCGCCGTCCGGCGTCCGATGCCGGGGACGGCGCAGAGCTCGTCGACGGTGGCCGCGCGGAGCCGCTTCAGCGAGCCGAAGTGCTTGAGCAGCGCCTGGCGGCGAGTCTCTCCGAGGCCGGGGACTGAGTCCAGTTCCCCGGCGGTGAGTCGCCTGGAACGCTTGGCGCGCTGGTAGGTGATGGCGAAGCGGTGCGCCTCGTCGCGGACCCGCTGGAGCAGGTAGAGGCCCTCGCTGCTGCGGGGCAGGACCACCGGGTCGTCCTCGCCGGGCAGCCAGACCTCCTCCAGGCGCTTGGCCAGGCCGCAGAGGGCGACGTCGTCGATGCCCAGCTCGTCCAGGGCGCGCCTGGCGGCGGCGACCTGCGGCTGGCCGCCGTCGACGACCAACAGCTGCGGCGGGTAGGCGAAGCGGCGGGGGCGGCCGGTCTCCGGGTCGACCGGCCCGGCGGGCGCCTCCTGGCCGTCGGGGGCCTCCTGGCCGGCCGCGTCCGCGGTGGCGGCGACCGGGTCGTCGGCCTCGGGGACGGCCCACTCCCCCGTCTGCTCGCGCTCCTGGAGGTAGCGGCGGAACCGGCGGGTGATCACCTCGTGCATCGAGCGGACGTCGTCCTGGCCCTCGAAGCCCTTGATCTGGAAGCGCCGGTACTCGCTCTTGCGGGCCAGGCCGTCCTCGAAGACCACCATCGAGGCGACCACGTCCTCGCCCTGGAGGTGGGAGATGTCGAAGCACTCGATGCGCAGCGGGACGGAGTCCAGCTCCAGCGCGTCGGCGATCTCCTGGAGGGCCCGGCTACGGGTGGTGAGGTCGGAGGCGCGCTTGGTCTTGTGCAGTGCCAGCGCCTGCTGGGCGTTGCGCTGCACGGTGGCCATGAGGTCCTTCTTGTCGCCGCGCTGCGGGACGCGCAGGTCCACCTGGGCGCCGCGGAGGCCGCTCAGCCACTCCTTCACGGGGCCGACCGGTTCGGGCAGCGCGGGGACCAGCACCTCGCGCGGGACGGCCTCGCTCCGTTCGTCCCCGCCGGCACCGCCGTAGAGCTGCTGGAGCGCGTGCTCGACCAGGCCCGCGGTGTCCACGTCCTCGACCTTGTCGGTGACCCAGCCGCGCTGGCCGCGGACCCGGCCGCCGCGGACGTGGAAGATCTGGACGGCGGCCTCCAGCTCGTCCTCGGCGACGGCGAGCAGGTCGGCGTCGGTGGCGTCGGCGAGCACGATGGCGTTCTTCTCCATCGCGCGCTTGAGCGCCCCGATGTCGTCCCGCAGCCGGGCCGCCTTCTCGTACTCCATCTCCGCGGCGGCCTCCTGCATCTGCTCTTCCAGCCGGCGCAGGTAGTTGCCGGTGCGGCCGGCCATGAAGTCGCAGAAGTCCTCGGCCAGCGCCCGGTGTTCGTCGGCCGAGACCTTGCCGACGCAGGGCGCGGCGCACTTGCCGATGTAGCCGAGCAGGCAGGGCCGGCCGACCTGGCGGGCGCGCTTGAAGACGCCGTTGGAGCAGGTCCGGACGGGGAAGACGCGCAGCAGCAGGTCGACCGTCTCGCGGATCGCCCAGGCGTGCCCGTACGGGCCGAAGTAGCGCACGCCCTTCTTGTGCGCCCCGCGCATCACCTGGACCCGCGGGTACTCCTCGTTGAGGGTGACCGCCAGCTCCGGATAGCTCTTGTCGTCGCGGTACTTGACGTTGAAGCGGGGGTCGAACTCCTTGATCCAGGAGTACTCCAGCTGGAGCGCCTCGACCTCGGTGGCGACCACCGTCCACTCCACCGAGGCCGCGGTGGTGACCATCGTCGCGGTGCGCGGGTGCAGCCCGGCGAGGTCCTGGAAGTAGGACGACAGCCGGGGGCGCAGGCTCTTGGCCTTGCCGACGTAGATGACCCGACCGTGGGCGTCGCGGAACTTGTAGACGCCCGGCGAGACCGGGATGGCGCCCGGGGCCGGGCGGTAGGTGGACGGGTCAGCCATGGGTCCACCGTACCGAGTCGGGCCGGGCGTGCGGAGGGGAGATCGACCGGGCGGAGATCAACTGCTTCAGCTCGGGGTCACCTTGAGGTTCCCGCCCTCGACCGCCACCGTGTACTCGGGCAGCGGGGTGGGGGCGGGACCGTCGAGCACGGCGCCGTCGGTGATGCCGAACATGCTGCCGTGGCAGGGGCATTGGATCTTCTGGTTCTTGACCTGGTCGACGATGCAGCCGGCGTGGGTGCACTTGGCGCTGAAGGCCTTGTACTGGCCCTCGGCCGGCTGGGTCACCACGATCTTCTTGTCGCGGTAGACGGTGCCGCCGCCGACCGGCACCGCGGAGGCCGGGCCGACGTCCACCGGGGTCTTGGCGGCAGGGGTGCCGGAGGAGCCGGAGGAGGACGAGGAGCAGCCGGAGACCGCCAGCGTGCCGCCGCCGGCGGCGAGCACGGCCGCGGCCCCGCAGAGCAGGGTGCGGCGGGAGGTGGCGGGGCTCTCGGCCTGCGGGCTCTCGGGTGCCTCGGACATGGGTGCGCTCCTGGTCTGGCGGCGGGCTCGGCTGCTGGGGTCGCCGGGAATTCTATGCGGCCCTTACCGGCCGCCCCCACGGGTGGGGGCGGCCGGTGAGCGGTGCCGCACGGTAGGGCCGGCGGGGCTACTTCTTCGCGGCGGCCCGCTTGCGCGGGGCCTTGACCGCCACCGGGGCGTCGGCGAACTCGCCCGGGAGGATGTCCCGCAGGAACTTGCCGGTGTGGCTCTCCGGGACGGCGGCGATCTGCTCCGGGGTGCCCTCGGCGACCACCGTGCCGCCGCCGGAACCACCCTCGGGGCCCATGTCGACGATCCAGTCGGCGGTCTTGATCACATCGAGGTTGTGCTCGATGACGATCACCGTGTTGCCCTTCTCCACCAGGCCGGAGAGCACCTTGATCAGCTTGCTGATGTCCTCGAAGTGCAGGCCGGTGGTGGGCTCGTCCAGGACGTAGACCGTCCGGCCGGTGGAGCGCTTCTGCAGCTCGGAGGCGAGCTTGACGCGCTGCGCCTCGCCGCCGGAGAGCGTCGGCGCGGACTGGCCGAGCCGGACGTAGCCGAGGCCGACGTCGTTGAGCGTCTTCAGGTGGCGGGCGATCGCGGGGACGGCCTCGAAGAAGTGCAGGGCCTCCTCGATCGGCATGTCCAGCACCTCGGCGATGGACTTGCCCTTGTAGTGGACCTCCAGCGTCTCCCGGTTGTACCGGGCGCCGTGGCAGACCTCGCACGGCACGTAGACGTCGGGCAGGAAGTTCATCTCGATCTTGATGGTGCCGTCGCCGGAGCAGTTCTCGCAGCGGCCGCCCTTGACGTTGAACGAGAAGCGGCCCGGCAGGTAGCCGCGCACCTTGGCCTCCTGCGTCTCCGCGAAGAGCCGCCGGACGTGGTCGAACACGCCGGTGTAGGTGGCCGGGTTGGAGCGCGGGGTGCGGCCGATCGGCGACTGGTCGACGTGCACCACCTTGTCCACCAGGTCGGTGCCGGTGATCCGGGTGTGCCGGCCGGGCACGCTGCGGGCGCCGTTCAGCTCCCGGGCGAGGTGGGTGTAGAGGATGTCGTTGACCAGCGTCGACTTGCCGGAGCCGGAGACGCCGGTGATCGCGGTGAACGTCCCGAGCGGGAAGCCGACCGTGACGTCCTTGAGGTTGTGCTCGCGGGCGCCGTGGACGGTCAGCTGGCGCTTCCGGTCCCGGTCGCGGCGGGCGGCCGGGATCGGGATGGACCGCTTGCCGGAGAGGTACTGGCCGGTCAGCGACTCCTTGTTGCCGAGCAGCTGCTTCAGCGAGCCGGAGTGCACGACCTTGCCGCCGTGCTCGCCGGCGCCGGGGCCGATGTCGACCACCCAGTCGGCCATCTTGATGGTGTCCTCGTCGTGCTCGACGACGATCAGGGTGTTGCCGATGTCCCGCAGCCGGACGAGCGTCTCGATCAGGCGGTGGTTGTCGCGCTGGTGCAGGCCGATGGAGGGCTCGTCCAGCACGTAGAGCACGCCGACCAGGCCGGAGCCGATCTGGGTGGCGAGCCGGATCCGCTGGGCCTCGCCGCCGGAGAGGGTGCCGGCCGCGCGGTTGAGCGAGAGGTAGTCCAGGCCGACGTCGACCAGGAAGCGCAGCCGCTCGTTGACCTCCTTGAGGACGCGCTCGGCGATCTGCTTGTCCCGCGCGTTGAGCTTCATCGCGCCGAGGAAGTCCGAGCAGTCGCTGATCGACATGGCCGAGACGTCCGCGATCGACCGGCCCTCGACGGTGACGGCGAGCACGACCGGCTTGAGCCGGGTGCCCTCGCACGTCGGGCAGGGCACCTCGCGCATGTAGCCCTCGAAGCGCTCCCGGCTGGAGTCGCTCTCCGCCTCGGTGTGCCGGCGCTGGATGAACGGGACGGCGCCCTCGAAGCCCGTGGTGTACGAGCGGTCCCGCCCGTAGCGGTTGCGGTAGCGGACCTCGACCTGGTGCTTGTGCCCGTACAGCAGCGCCTTCCTGGCGCGGGCCGGCAGCCCGGCCCAGGGGATGTCGGTGCGGAAGCCCAGCTCGCCGGCGAGGGCGTCGATCAGCCGCTGGAAGTACTCCTTGGTGTGGCCGCCCGACCACGGGTGGATGGCGCCCTCGTCCAGCGACTTCTCGTCGTCGGGGACGACCAGCTCCGGGTCCACCTCCATCCGGTTGCCCAGGCCCGAGCAGTCCGGGCAGGCGCCGAACGGCGAGTTGAAGGAGAACGAGCGCGGCTCCAGCTCCTCGAACGACACGTCGTCGTACGGGCAGTAGAGGTGCTCGGAGTACATCCGCTCGCGCTCGGGGTCGTCCTCCGGGAGGTCGACGAAGTCGAGCACCACCATGCCGCCGCTCAGCCGCAGGGCCGTCTCCACCGAGTCGGTCAGGCGGCGCTTGGCGCTCTCCTTGACGGTCAGGCGGTCGATGACCACCTCGACGGTGTGCTTCTCCTGCTTCTTGAGCTTGGGCGGCTCGGCGAGCTGGACCGTCTCGCCGTCCACCCGGGCGCGGGCGTAGCCCTTGGACTGGAGGTCGGCGAAGAGGTCGACGAACTCGCCCTTGCGCTCGCGCACCACGGGGCTGAGCACCTGGAACCGGGTGCCCTCGGTGAGCTCCAGCACCTTGTCCACGACGGCCTGCGGGGACTGCTTGGCGATCGGGCGGCCGCAGTGCGGGCAGTGCGGCTTGCCGATCCGGGCGAACAGCAGGCGCAGGTAGTCGTAGACCTCGGTGATGGTGCCGACGGTCGAGCGCGGGTTGCGGTTGGTGGACTTCTGGTCGATCGAGACGGCCGGGGAGAGGCCCTCGATGAAGTCGACGTCGGGCTTGTCCATCTGCCCCAGGAACTGGCGGGCGTAGGAGGACAGCGACTCGACGTACCGGCGCTGCCCCTCGGCGAAGATCGTGTCGAAGGCCAGCGAGGACTTTCCGGACCCGGAGAGGCCCGTGAAGACGATGAGGGAGTCGCGGGGCAGGTCGAGCGAGACGTTCTTGAGGTTGTGCTCGCGAGCACCGCGGACGATGAGCCGGTCGGCCACTGCTTCTGGCGCCTTTCTCCGGGGCGAGATGGCTGGTGAAAGTGAGGTGTTCTTCTTCCAGGATGCGGCAGCCAGCCTACTAGCTCACGCGTTCGATTATCGAGCTTGTCCAGCCAGGTCCACCCGAACGAGTGACGGCGGCCTCGGGGCCGTCCGTACCCGGTCCGAAAAGGCCCTGCTCAGGGCCGGGGTTCGGAGGTAGCGTCAGCTGGTCAACGAGCGGAGCCCCACCGGGGCAACGCACCGCCTCCGAAGAGAAGGCCCACCCGATGACCGACCCGCAGACCGCCGCCGCCCTCGCAGCCGACCGGCTCGCCCTGGTCGGGGAGAGCACCCGGCACCTGCTGCACACCGTCTCCGAGCTGAAGCCCGAGGCCGTCGCCGAGCCGTCCGCACTCCCCGGCTGGACCAGGGGCCACGTCCTGGCCCACCTCGCCCGCAACGCCGACTCCCTGGTCAACCTGCTGAACGGCGCCCGCACCGGCACCGACATCCCGCAGTACGCGAGCAACGAGGCCCGCGACCAGGAGATCGAGGACGGCGCGCCCCGCCCGGTGGACGTCCAGCTCGCCGACCTGGAGGCGAGCGACCGGCGCTTCGCCGAGGCCGCCGCGCTGCTGCCCGGCGAGGCGTGGAGCGCCGACGTCCGGCACCGTACCGGCTACGTCTTCCCGGCCTGCGACATCCCGTGGAAGCGCCTCGCCGAGGTCGAGTACCACCACGTCGACCTGGACGCCGGCTACACCCCCGCGCACTGGCCGGAGGCCTTCGCGGTGGCCGAGTTCCGCAGGATCGCCGCCAGGCTGGCCGACGCCGCCCTGCCGGCCGTCGAGCTGGTCGCCGACGACACCGAGGACCGCGGCGCGATCGGCTCGGGCGGGCCGGGGCTGGTCGTCGAGGGCCCGGTCCGCGCACTGCTCGCCTGGCTCTCCGGCCGCTCGGACGGCGACGGGCTCCAGGTCCACCGGGGCGGTGTCCAGCTCGCCGACGGCCGCGCCGCGCTGCCCCCGCTTCCCCCGCTGGGCTGACGGCGCGAGGATGATCCTGACCCCTGTAGCGACCTGACGAGGAGCGGACGGATGACGTACCACGGAGCGGTCAAGGTCGGCGGACCGCCGGACGTGCGCGAGCTGGCCCATCTGATCATCACCAAGGTGGCCGTCGGGCCGTACGACAACAACGCCTACCTGCTGCGCTGCCGGGCCACCGACGAGCAGCTGCTGATCGACGCCGCCGCCGACGCGCCGGTGCTGCTGGAGACCGTCGGCGACGAGCTGGCCACCGTGGTGACCACGCACCGCCACCACGACCACTGGGCGGCGCTCGCCGAGGTGGTCGCCACCACCGGCGCCCGCACGGCCGCCGGCGAGCACGACGCCGAGGGCATCGACGTCCCCACCGAGCTGCGGCTCGCGGACGGCGACACCCTCCGGGTCGGCCAGGTGGAGCTGACCGCCCGGCACCTGGTCGGCCACACCCCCGGCGCGATCGTGCTGGTCTACGACGACCCGCAGGGCCACCCGCACGTCTTCACCGGCGACTGCCTCTTCCCGGGCGGGGTGGGCAACACGTGGGGCGACGCGGCGGCCTTCGAGAGCCTCTACCGGGACGTCAACGAGAAGATCTTCGACGTCCTGCCGGACGAGGCCTGGGTCTACCCCGGCCACGGCAACGACACCACCCTCGGCGCCGAGCGCCCGCACCTCCAGGAGTGGCGCGAGCGCGGCTGGTGACCGCCCCGGCCACCGGGAACGACGGCGGGGCCCCCCACCCGGCCGGGGGGGGGGAC
>NZ_JBHJUK010000120.1:16869-28584 GCF_042266225.1 Kitasatospora sp. NPDC056181 | reverse complement strand
CGCCGACCGCCCCGCCCCACCCGGGCCCGGCGGGGTCCCCCCCCCGGGGGGGGCGGCCCTCCTGCGGCGCCCCCCCCCCGCCGGGCCCCCGCCAGGGGGGCCCACGCTCGCGGGGGCACCGCTCCCAGGAGCAGCGGCCGCGGGAGCACCGCTCGCGGGAATACCAGCCGTGGGAGCAGCGGCCTCGGGGCCTTGACGGTGGGGCAGGCCCGGGCCGCGCTTTCCACCCCGTGGAGCGGAGCGCAGGGCGACGACCGGGCGCCCGGCGGGTGACCGGAAGGCGCCGGGTGCCCGCATTCAGCAGGTGCACATCTGCGCTCCGCCGAACAGCAACGTGGACGCCAGCCGGCTCGGAAAAACATACGGATACCGGCCCGCAGGCCCGATGTTCGAGCGGGCCGGGCCGGTGCCACGGCGATCCGTGGCCGCCGTCGTCCGTGCTGCCCTGGAGGGTCCGCCATGACCACCGTCCCCACGTACACTCCTCCCGCAGTCCTCCCCGGCGACACCGCCGGCCTCACCGCCGCGGTGCCCGCCCCGCGTCAGTCCCGGCCCGCCACCACTCCGGCCCCCGCCACGCCGATCGTCACCACGCCACCCGTCTCCCCTGCGCCCGTCTCCGCTGCGCCCACCGCCGTCGAGGCCGCCGCCTACACCGTCACCCTGGCCAGGGACGAGGACGACCTGCGCGCCGCCCAACGGCTGCGCCACCAGGTCTTCGCCGACGAACTCGGTGCCGTACTGCACAGCCCGGTGCCCGGCCTGGACGTCGACCCGTTCGACGAGTACTGCGACCACTTGCTGGTGCGCGAGGGTGAGGACGGCCCGGTCGTCGGCACCTACCGGCTGCTCCGTCCCGAAGCCGCCCGGCGGGCCGGCCGGCTCTACTCCGACGGCGAGTTCGACCTGTCCAACCTGGCCCCGCTCCGTGACGGCCTGGTGGAGCTGGGCCGCTCCTGCATCGACGCCGGCCACCGGGGCAACGGCGCCGTGATCAACCTGATGTGGGGCGGCATCGCCCGCTACCTCGCCGAGACCGGCAACACCTGGGTCGGCGGCTGCTGCTCGATCCCGTTGGACGACGGCGGCGGCACCGCGGCCCGCGTCTGGGACACCGTCAGCGCCAAGCACCTGGCGCCCGCGCAGTACCGGGTCGCCCCGCACCGGTCGTGGGACGCGACCGGCGTACCGCGCGCCGAACGGGCCGCCCTGCCGCCGCTGCTCCGCGGCTACCTGCGGCTGGGCGCCTGGGTCTGCGGCGCACCCGCGCACGACCCGGACTTCGCCACCGCCGACCTGTACGTGCTGCTGTCCCTGGAGCGCACCGACCCGCGCTACCTGCGGCACTTCCTCTCCGGCGTGCCGGCACCCACCGGCCCCGGCACCTCCGTCGCCCCTGCCGCAACCAGCGCAACCAGCGCAACCGCTGCCGCAGCAACCGCAACCGCAACCGCAACCGCAACCGAGTGAGCGTCTGGCTGCCCACGGCTCCCTGCACGCCCACGACGTGCCTGACCGAACCGGTCCCGACGGTGGCGCTCCCCCGCCGGGCGCTACGGCTCGCCGTCTTCCTGCCGGTGCTGGTGACGGGCATCGTGCTCATCCCGCCGGTGCGCGCCCTCCCACGGGCGGTACGCGAGCGGCTGGTCCGGCTCTGGGCACGCACCCTGCTCGGCTCCCTCGGGGTCGCCGTCCGGCTCGCGCCACGCCCTGCCGCCGAGGGCGGGGTGCTGGTGGTGGCCAACCACGTCTCCTGGCTGGACATCCCGCTGATCGCGGCGGGCCGCCCCGGCCGGGCCGTCGCGAAGGCCGAGCTGGGCAGGTGGCCCGTCCTCGGACCGCTGATCTCCTCGGGCGGCACGGTGCTCATCGAGCGGGACCGGCTGCGCGCCCTCCCGGCGGCGGTCGACGCCGTCGCCGCACTGCTCCGGGCAGGCCGTCCGGTGGTCGTCTTCCCGGAGGGGTCGACCTGGTGCGGGCGGGAGAGCGGACGGTTCCGCCCGGCCTTCTTCGAGGCCGCGGCCCGGGCGGGCGCCCCCGTCCAACCGGTCGCGATCCGCTACCGGCTGGCGGACGGGCGGCCGACCAGCATGGCTGCGTTCGTCGGCGAGGACGACCTGGTCAGCTCCCTCGCGCGGGTGGTCGCGGTCCGCGGGCTGGTGGCGGAGGTGACGTTTCTGCCACTGATCCCGGCCCCGGTGGCGTCAATGGCCCCGACCGGACCGACCGGACCCAACGGACCCAACGGACCGACCAGACCGACCAGGCCGACCGGACCCAGCGGGCTCACCCGGCTCACCGGACCGCGGGGGCCGGGACGGTCGCGGGCGCGGCACGAGCTGGCCCGCGCCGCCCAGGCCGCAGTGGAGGCTGCCTGGCGGTGAGCATCCTGCGGTGAGCGCCGGTCCGGGCCTCCGGACCGGCGGCCTCCGGACGGTGACCTCGCGAAGGCAACCTCCGCCAGCCGATCGCCGACAGATACTCGCCGACAGGTGCTCCCCGGCTGGTCACCAGCCGCCCGTGACAGCTCGTCAGACCGCATCGCTCACGCCCACCGGCCTACCTCCGGCCGACGGCACCGGCTGCTCCTGACCGCCCGGCCGGCCGTTCGCCAGTCCGTCGGCCCGCCCGTCCTCCACCTGCCCGTCCTCCACCTGCCCGGCCGCCGTGTGCCCGGCCGCCGTCTGCCCGCTCTCCGCCTGCCGCTCCACTCGGGCGCTCCGTCGGAGCAGGACGGCGACCAGGACGGCGGTGGCCGCCAGTCCCGCCGAACCGCAGCGCACCGCGAGGTGCACCCCGTCGACGAACGCACCGTCCACCGCGGCCTGGACCGGCCCGGACAGCGCCGCCCCCGAGCCGCTCCCGTGCCCGGAGCCCGCGCCGGCCAGGGCGTCGGCGGCCCGTCCGACCGACTCCGGCGCCACGCCCAGCCGCTCCAGCGAGCCGGTGAGAGTTCCGGTCATGCGGTGGGTCAGGACGGCGCCGAGGGCGGCGACGCCGATCACGCCACCCAGTTCGCGCAGGGTGTTGACGGTCGCCGAGGCCATCCCGGTCTGCGCGGGCCCGACCCGCTGGAGCACGGCGATGGAGACGGGGGTGAACGTCATTCCCATGCCGAGGCCCATGGTGAACAGCGTCCACAGGTACTCGGGATAGCGCGCGTCGGCGCCCTGGAACGAGAGCCCGCCGAGCCCCGCGGCGCAGAGCAGCAGACCCAGCACCAGCGGCAGTCCGGGGCCGTGACGGCCGGTCAGCCGCCCCGCGACCGGGGCACCCGCGACGATCATCACCGCCATCGGCAGGCCCGCGTACCCGGCGTCGGTCGGTGCCCACCGCAGCACGCCCTGCATCAGCAGCGGCAGGAAGAACATCACGCCGAACATTCCGAAGCTCACCATGAACCCGCTCAGCAGGGCGCCGCCGAGGATGCCGTCGCGGAAGAGACCGAGGTCCAGCATGGGTTCGGCCAGGCGCCGCTCCAGCAGGAGGAAGCAGGCCAGCAGCAGGGCGGCCGCCACCGCGCAGCCGAGCACCCGGGCGTCGGTCCAGCCCCGGGACGGGCCCGCGATCAGCGCGTAGACGAGTGCGCCGAGGCCGGCCGCGGAGAGCGCCAGTCCCCCGAGGTCGATCCGCCGCTGCCGCGGGGCGATGACCGGGAGCACCCGGCTCGCCAGGACGAACCCCGCCACCCCGATCGGCACGTTGATCCAGAACACACTGGCCCAGCCGAGGTGGTCGACCATCGGCCCGCCGATCACCGGCCCGACCGAGAGGCCGAGTGCGGAGACCGCCGACCAGAGCCCGATCGCACGGGCCCGCTCGCGCTCGTCGGTGAAGACGTGCCGCAGGATGGCCAGGCTCCCCGGGGTGAGCAACGCGGCACCGACGCCCTGGAGCATCCTGGCCGTGACCAGCACACCCGTGGTCCCGGCGAGCGCGGCGAGCGCCGACCCGGCCGTGAACAGCGCGAGCCCGAGCCGGAACACCCGGGTGCGGCCGTACCGGTCACCGAGCGCGCCGCCGGTGAGCAGCAGCGCGGCGTAGACCAGGCTGTACCCCTCGACCACCCACTCCAGCCCGCCGATCCCGGCGTCCAGGTCGTGTCCGATGCGGGGCAGGGCGATGTTGACGATGACGTTGTCCAGCATGGACATGAACATGGTGATGCACAGCGTCGCCAGCGCGAGTCTCTTCCGCAGGGCGCTCGACTCCCCCATGGGGATTTCTCCATTCTCCAAGTCCCTAACAGTGTTAGGGATGAACCGGCACCGAAAGAGTGCCCCTAACGGTGTTAGATTGCAAGTGGGATTCCCGCGGCCGCTGGAATCCGGCGAGGCGCGGGGGCCGGAGGCGGCACCACCCGCGGAGGCACGGAAGGCGGGCGGAGACCCATGCCGACGCACGACGAGACCGACACCCAGCCCGCGCTGACCAGGGACGCCCTCGTCGTGGCAGCCCTGCGAGTACTGGAGCGGGACGGCCTGGCAGGCCTGTCCATGCGGAAGGTCGCGGCCGAGGTGGGCGTGAAGGCCGCCTCGCTGTACTGGCACGTCCGCAACAAGGACGAGCTGCTCGACCTGCTCAACGACGCGATCATGGCCGACGCCGTCGCACCCCCGCGCGAGGGCGACTGGCGCAGCCAGTTCCTCGACTACGGCCGCCGCTACCGCCGCCTGCTGCTGGACAAGCGCGACGCCGCCAAGGTGGTCGCCGGGCGGCTCGCCCCCGGCCCGCACCTGCTGCGACTGCTGGAGGAGCAGCTGGACCGGCTGCGCGAGGCTGGCTTCTCCGACGCCGACGCCGCCATGACCACCTATCTGCTGGGCGCCTACGTCCAGGGCTTCGTCCTCCAGGAGCAGTCCCCCATCTCCGCCGACGAGGCCAGGGGCGCGAGCCGCGGCGAGATCGCCGCGGCCGCCGGCGACCGCTTCCGCGCCCTGCCGGCCGAGGAGTTCCCCAACATCGTCGCCCTCGCCGACGACCTCACCCAGCCGGCCATGGACGCCCGGTTCGACTTCGGCCTCGAACGGATCCTCGACGGGCTCGCCGCACTGCTACCGCCGGACAAGCGCTGACCCCGCGGAGAAGCACCGGCCCCACGGAGAAGCACTGAGCCTACGGAGAAGCGTCGACCCCGCGGAAGAGCGCCGAGCCGACGGAGAAGCGCCGATCCCGGAGAAGCACCGACCCGGCGGCAAAGCACTGAGTCCTTGACCTGCAAGGCTTTTGACGGTCCGTCTGAACAGGCCGGCCCGGCCGGCACCCGCTCCCCCGCCGCCGCGGCACCTGCGGGATGAATGGCCTCGACGGGCGCTGCGGAGGGCGGGTAGCCTCGCGACCTCCTGCCCGTTCGCCCAGGAGGTACTCCGAAGTGACCGAGTTCTACCCGCTCAGCGAACCGTACGCGCAGGGCCGGCTGGACGTCGGCGACGGCCAGCGGATCCACTGGCAGGCGTCGGGCAACCCGCAGGGCAAGCCCGCGCTGACGGTGCACGGCGGGCCGGGGTCCGGGCTCCACGCGGGCAGGCGGAAGTACTTCGACCCCGCGCGCTACCACCTGGTCCAGTTCTCCCAGCGCGGGTGCGGGCAGAGCCTGCCGCACGCCTCCGACCCGACCACCGGCCTGGAGCACAACACCACCGCGCACCTGATCGCCGACATGGAGCGGCTGCGCGAACACCTCGGCATCGAGCAGTGGCTGCTCTACGGCGGGTCGTGGGGGTCCACCCTGATCCTCGCCTACGCCCAGGCCCACCCCGAGCGGGTCTCGGAGATCGTGATCTGCGGGGTGACCATGACCCGGCCCGAGGAGACCGAGTGGCTCTACCGCGGTGTCGCCCGATTCGTGCCCGGCGCCTGGGAGGCGTTCCGGGACGCGCTGCCGCCCGCCGACCGGGACGGCGACCTGGTGGCGGCGTACAGCCGTCTGCTGAACAGCCCCGACGAGACCGTCCGGCGCAAGGCCGCGCACGACTGGGCCACCTGGGAGGACGCGGTGATCGCGCACGAGGCGCTCGGCTCGCCGAACGCCTACACCGACCGCCCGGACGACGCGCTGATGGCCTTCACCCGGATCACCGCACACTACTTCTCGCATGCCGCCTTCCTGGAGGACGGCCAACTCCTGCGCGACGCCGAACGACTGGCGGGAATCCCGGGCGTGCTGATCCACGGCGCACTGGACCTCGGCTCACCGCTGGACAGCGCCTGGGCACTGGCCAAGGCCTGGCCGGACGCGGAGCTGACGGTCATCCACGACTCCGGGCACACCGGCAGCCCCGCCATGCAGGAGGCGATCTTCGCGGCCGTCGAGCGGTTCGCGGGGCCGGACCCGGAACGCGGACCGCGACACGAGCAGTGACGCGTCATCAACGGTCCGTGCCCGGCCGGGGCCGATCGGACACGGGACCGACACGAGCAGTGACGCGTCATCAACGGTCCGCACCCGGGGGGTGACAGGCCGGGTGCGGACTCCGACACTGGAGGGAGTACTTCTACTTCCACTTCCACTTCCACGGGTCGGCCGGTGCCGGCCGGTACCGGCCGCGGAGAGGGCAGGCCGGCCATGAGCACGCCGTCCGCCAGGCTCCCGATCATCTACGTCCGGGGTTACGCCGGGGGCACCTCGGGGATCGAGAAAGCCGTCACGGATCCGTTCTACGGGTTCAACGAGGGCTCGATGCACATCCGCGTCGGGCGCGAAGACTCCCCCGTCTTCTACCAGTTCGAGAGTCCCTTACTGCGGCTGCACCTTGACGAGGGCTACCACATCTTCGTCGAGGGGGGTCAGGGGACGTACCTCGAAACCCACGACAACATCCCGCCGGACAGCATCTGGATCCACCGCTTCTACGACCTCTCCTCCAGCTCCTGGGGCGCCAAACCGCAACGCTTCGACCTGGAGTCGGCCGCCGTCGACCTGCTGGCCCTGATCGAGAAGCTCCAGGCCAAGACCGGCGCGCCGAGCGTGTACCTGGTCGCCCACTCGATGGGCGGGCTGATCTGCCGCTGCCTGCTGCAGAAGATCATCCCGGACCGCCGCCCGGGCCGCCGGGCCGCCGACTACGTGGCCAAACTCTTCACCTACGGCACGCCGCACGGCGGGATCACCTTCGACGTCGGCTTCGGCGTCCCCGAAGCACTGCGCGACGCCCTCAACATCAACGGTTCGGACATCTTCGGGCCGGACCACATGTACCGGTACCTGACACCGACGGCCCGCCTCGCCCCGGACGGACCGCCCGACGACTGGCGGGCCGTCGACATGCCGGACGACGACGGCACCGGCCCGGCCGAGTCGGCCGCCGGCGGCTTCCCGCTGCAGCGGGTGTTCTGCCTGGTGGGCACCGACCCGGCCGACTACGACGTGGCCCACGGGGCCTCGGCGGCGACGGTCGGGCCGCGCAGTGACGGGCTGGTGCAGATCGCCAACGCCCAGATCACCGGCGCCCAGCAGGCCTTCGTCCACCGCAGCCACAGCGGGCCGTACGGACTGGTCAACTCCGAGGAGGGATACCAGAACCTGCGTCGCTTCCTCTTCGGCGACCTCCAGGTCCGCGCCGACCTGGTGGGGGTGGACCTGCCTGCCGACGACCCCGACGTGACCTGGCAGGCCGAGGTCGCCCTCTCGGTGCGCGGCCTGCCGGTGACGATGCACGAGCGGGTGGCACCGCACTGGTGCCCCATCCAGCTCTCCGACCCGGCGGGGAACGGCAACGGCTCGGCCAGGGGCGTCGGTGATCACGGCGACGACGGGGACGGCGTCACGGGGAACGGAGGCCGGGGCGCGGGGAACGGGAGCAGGACTGCGGGGAACGGGGCCGTCCGGCTGGCGACCACCTTCCTCTCCAGCGCCCTGCCGCGACCCGATGAGACCGGACCACTCCGCTACGCGCTCGACCTGCGGGTGTTCTCCCTGCGCGAGCACCACGGGTTCTTCGGCTTCGGCGACCATCTGGAGCGCACCGCCGACTTCGCCGACAGCCTCGTCGTCGACGTGGACCCGTCCGGGCCGCGCCCGGCCGCCTGGGCGCACTGGAACTCCCGGATCACCGGGGCCATCAAGGACCTCCGCCCCGAGGGCGACCCGCTCCCGGACGAGGACCCTGCCGCCGACTCCTGGGTCGGACACATCGACCTGCCGGCAACCGCCGCCCCGCTCCTCGGACCGCATGCCGCCGTCCGCCTCTCGGTGAGCCCCTGGAACTAGCCGGAGCCGCGTGACGCTCCGGGGCCCGCCGGGGAGGCGGTGGTAGGGAGGCCATCGCCCGCCGGGGCGACGGTGATCGGGAGGTCATGGGCGGCGGGACCGGGTCCGCCCGGACGACGGGACCGGGTCCGCCCGGACGACGGGACCGGGTCCGCCCGGACGACGGGACCGGGTCCACGCGGACGGCGGGACGCCGGGTCTGCCCGGCGTCGGCGGCCGACGGCCTACGGCGCGGCCGGGACCTGAAGGGGGCCGGACCCTGGCGGTCAGGGGCGTGGTTTCGGCTGCCCGCCCGGGCCGGGTGCGTCGGCCGGATCCGGGGCCTCCGCCGCAAGCAGGACCCGACGCAGCAGGTCGGAGAGGAGCCGGCGCTCCTCGGGTGCCAGGACGCCGAGCAGCCTTTGCTCCTCGCGGCCGACCACGTCCAGCGCCTGCCGCCAGGCCTCCAAGCCGGCCTCGGTCAGTTCGACGTCGACGCGGCGGCGGTCCTCGGTGGAGGGAGTACGGACGACGAAGCCCCGGCGCTCCAGGGCTTCGAGACGCCCGGTCACGGAGGCCGGCGCCAGGTTGAGGTCCGCCCGCAGCTCGGACGGGAGGGCGTGGCCGCCACGCCCGGCCAGCTCGTGGAGCGTGTCGAACTCGTGCTTCTGCAGGCCGTAGTCGGCAACGCCCTGTTCACGCACCCGCCGCAGGTGGCGGGTGAGCTTGTTCATCCGGGTGACGGCGCCCTCGATGTCCGGGTCGAGGTGTGGCAGGACCGGCTGCCAGCGCTCGACGTGTCCGTCGGTCCAGTCCCTGGGCTCGTCGGACCGTTGTTCGGGGTGCTCCATGGGTCGAGTCTAGGCGCCCTTGATCGTCAATCTATATTTCGTTGCCGAAATTTCGGCACCGAAATATAGTCCACGGCGTGACTCATCCACTGGGACTCCGCGACTTCCGGTTGCTCTACGCCGGCCGGACCATCTCCACCCTCGGCGACGCCGTCGTCCCCGCCGCCCTGGCCATCGCGATCACGCGGGCCACCGGCTCCTCCGGCGCACTGGCCCTCGTACTCGGCTGCGCGATGGTGCCCCGGCTGCTCCTGCTCCCACTGGGCGGGGTGGTCGGCGACCGCTTCAACCCCCGGGTGGTCGCGCTGGTGACCGACCTGGTCCGGGCCGCCGCGCAGTTGTCCGTCGGCGTCGAACTGATCGGCGCCGAACCGCGGCTGCTGCACATCGCCGTGGCCGAGGCGATCGGCGGCACCGCCTCCGCCTTCGCCATGCCGACGGCCTCCCCTCTCGTCGCGGCCACCGTCGAGGGGCCGCTTCGAATGCGGGCCAACGCCCTGCTGGCGTCCACCGGCAACGCGGCCCGCCTCGGCGGCCCCGCGCTGGCCGGCGTGCTGGTGTACACGGCGGGCGCGGGCTGGGCCTTCGTCCTGGACGCCGCCTCCTTCGCGGTCAGCGCCGCCCTGCTGACACGCATCACCGTCCGGCACACCCCCGCCGAGCGCCGCCCGTTCTTCGCCGACCTGGCCGAGGGCTGGACCGAACTCCGTTCCCGGGACTGGTACTGGACCAGCCTGATCGCCCACGGTGCATGGAACGGCGCCAGCACGGTACTGCTCACCCTCGGCCCGCTGGTGGCCGCCCGCGACCTGGGCGGGGACGGCGTCTGGATCGCGATGACCCAGGCCGGGGCGTTCGGCGTGCTCGCCGGATCGCTGATCGCCGGCCGCGTCCGCCCGGGCCGCCCGGTGATGGTCGCCAACCTCGGCCTCGCCCTCTACGCACTACCGTTGCTCGCCCTCGCCACCACCGCCCCGGCTCCGCTCACCGTCGCCGCGTACGCGGTCGCGATGGCCGGGCTCGGCTTCCTCAACCCGGTCTGGCAGACGGTCGTGCAACAGGAGTTCCCCGCCCAGGTCCTGGCCCGGGTCACCTCCTACGACTGGCTGCTCTCACTGGCGGCCGCGCCGCTCGGCTACACGCTGGCACCGCTGGCCGCCGACGCCTGGGGCAGCACCAGGCCGCTGCTGGTCGCAGCCGCCCTGGTCGCGCTCGCCTGCGTGGGCGCGGCAGCGGTACCGGGCGTGCGGGGAGTGCGGGGAGTGCAGGGAGTGCGGGGAGTGCGGCAGACGGCGCCGGCCGCGGCCCACGGGCCGGACGGAGCCGACAGGGCTGCCGCGACCGACCGGACCGACGGGGCTGACGGGGCTGGCCGGGCCGCCGGGGCTGACGGGGTGCAGGCGCCCACCGCGACGCACCAGCAGGACGGTTCGGACTCGACGGGCCGCCAACACGCCAAGGCCTCCGAGGCCCTCGCCAAGGCCGACCGGACCGGCACCTGACCACCCCGTCCGGCCCCTACGATACAAATATGATCGCCTTCGCCCCAGCAGCCTTCTTCTTCGTCCTGTGCGGGATCGGGGTCCTACGCGACCGACGCCAGTTCAGCAACGCCGTCCTGCTCGGCATTGCCGTCTCCTTCCTCGCCCTGGCGCTGCTGGCCGAAGTGCGCAAGGCGCCCACGCTGGTGGCCGAACTGGCGGCGGTCGCCATCATCCTGCTGCCGGCGATCGGCACGCTCGCACTGATCTGGTTCCTGGTCTCCAACGGTCTGACGATGATCCGCAAGGAGGGCTGGCGGCCCGCCAACCTGCTCTCCCTGCTTGCGGGTCTCGGCATCCTCGCGGTGATCATCCTGCTCGTGGCAGCACTGTTCACCCATTCCTACCGGCTGGGCATCCTCGCGGGCACCACCGCGCTGGTGGTCGGGTACATCTCCTTCCTGTTCGTCTGCTTCGTGGGCTACGCCTTCCTGTACGGCCGTCACCGCCCCCGCCGGGACGTGGACTTCGTCGTGGTGCTCGGCTCCGGCCTGCTCGGCGGCGACCGCGTGCCGCCGCTGCTGGCAAGCCGGCTCGACCGCGGCCGCGAGGTCTTCGAGAACCAGGCCGCGCGCGGCAACCCGCCGGTGCTGATCACCTCGGGCGGCCAGGGGCCGGACGAGAAGCTGCCGGAGGCCCACGCGATGGCCGACTACCTCGTCGAGCGCGGGTTCCCGACGGAGCGGATCGAGCGAGAGGACCGCTCCCGCACCACGGAGGAGAACCTGCTGTTCAGCAAGGTGATCATGGAACAGGCCAAGCCCGACTACCGCTGCGTGATCGTCACCAACAACTTCCACGCTTTCCGGGCCGCGCTGACCGCCCGCAAGACGGGCGTCAACGGGCAGGTGTTCGGCTCGCCAACGGCCGCGTACTACTGGCCGAGCGCGACCATCCGCGAGTTCGCCGCAGTCTTCCTCTCGCACAAGCTGATCAACTTTGGCATCTGCGGGCTTCTCGCGCTCTGCGGACTGCTGGCCGCGCTCTGACACCGCCCGCCCCCACCTCCCACCTCCCTCCGTTCTCTCCGGGCCCCGGCCCCGTCGGCGGCCGCCGGGCCCCCGGCGGCCCCGGCCCCCGCCCCGCCCCGGACCGGAACGCGGCCGGGGGGGGGCCGGGGGGGGGGCCGGGCCGG